>JACADX010000353.1 GCA_013389125.1 Parvularculaceae bacterium
GCCCAAGCGTGTATGACGTCGCGCGCCGTCGTTATCACGCGAATTGTCTCGCCGACCGGCACGACGACGCGATTGTCGACTTCGAGGCGAAAAACCTCATCGGGGACCGTGCCTTCGGCCGCCATGTTGGAGGAAAACTCGAAATCGCCGAGATCAGGATAGGAATAGGTCCAACCCCATTGATAGCCGACCGCTTTCACGGTCACGGTCGGCGCGAGCGCGATCTCTTTCGCCTTGTGGCCGACAAGGCTTCTTCCCATCCGCACGACGAGCTTGTCGCCAGCCGCCGGCGTCGTCTTCAGTTTCACGACGACGCTCGGCGAGCCGAGCCCTTCAAGGGAATAGTCCTTGCCCGGCGTGAGGCCGACGACGCCGGACGCCGAGCTCTGAAACACCTGAACATGGCGATCCGCGGCAGCCATTCGGCTCGCCGGAAAATCATTGTCGAACGCAAACTCGTTCGTCGACCCGTCCGCTTCGGCGACAAACTGCTTGCCGTCCGGGATGACGTCCTCCTTGAAGAGGAGATCGAACGAGAAGAGCGCGATGAAAAGCAGGATCATGATCGGACCGACGGTCCACATCACCTCAACGAGCATGTTGTGGCTGAACTTCCGCGGGACCGGATTCGCCTTGGCGTTGAAACGGACCATCACCAGCAGCAGCAGACCGAGAACGAACAGACAGATCACGGTGATGATCGGAAAAAGGACCCCGTCATGAAAGAAATGGACTTCTTCGGCGAGCTTTGAGGCCGCCGGCAACAGCGTATAGCCGCCGTCGACCGGCGTGTTCGAAGACGCGCCTGAAGACTGGGCGTGGCTCAAGCCGAACCCGGCCGCAGCCGCCGCCAATCCTGCAAAAACTCTTTTCATGAGGCCCTCAAGATGCCGCGCCGACGAGCCGCGCGCCGGGGCCGGATTGGCGCCGGCGGCGGGAAAGGTCAATGGTTGGCCGTGCTTATAGGCCTTTCCGCGCTCTGGCGTCACCCGCGTCGCCAAGGGAAAAAAGGTCGCACAAGGTTCGCGCCCGCGCATTGCCTAAGCCGCTGCCGGCGCTTACCTCTTCGCCATGACCCATTCGCTGTTCTATGAGAAGACGGGCCTTGACAAGGCGCGGACGCAGGCAATCGTCGATGACGCGCTCCAAGGCGCCGACGACGGCGAGCTCTATCTTGAATACGCCCAGTCCGAAGCGTTCGTTTTCGACGACAACCGCCTCAAGACCGCAAGCTATAATGTCGAGCAGGGATTCGGCCTTCGGGCCGTTTGCGGCGAACGAACCGGCTACGCCCATGCCTCCGACCTTTCGGAGGAGGCGCTCAAGCGCGCCGCGAACGCCGTTCAGGCGGTGAAAACGGGGCGCGGCGGCGTTCTGGCGGATGGGCCCTCGCGAACCAACGTCAAGCTTTACCCGGACGACAATCCGCTCAACGCGATGCCCTTCGAGGCGAAGTCAAAGCTCCTCGCGGAGATCAACGATTACGCACGGTCGAAGGATTCGCGCGTGCGGCAGGTTTCCGCCTCCCTTTCCGGGGAGTGGTCGGCGATCGAGATCGTAAGGCCCGGCGGCGAAATCATCCGCGACATCCGCCCGCTCGTCCGGCTCAACGTCTCGGTCACGGCGGGCGAAGGCGATCGGCAGGAATCCGGGAGTTACGGCGCGGGCGGGCGGGAAGGCTACGCGCGCTTCGTCGCGCCGGAGGCCTGGCGCGGCTATGTCGATGAAGCGCTGAGACAAGCGCTCGTCAATTTGAAGGCGGAGCCCGCGCCCGCCGGCGAGATGGAAGTCGTGCTCGGGCCCGGATGGACGGGCGTCCTCCTCCACGAAGCGGTCGGCCACGGCCTTGAAGGCGACTTCAACCGAAAAAAGACCTCCGCCTTCGCGGGCCGGCTCGGCGAGCGCGTCGCCGCGCCGGGCGTCACGGTCGTCGATGACGGAACCTTGTCCGGCCGGCGCGGTTCCCTCTCCGTCGACGATGAGGGAACGCCGACATCAAGGACGGTTCTTATCGAGGACGGCATCCTCAAGGGCTACATGCAAGACCGCCTTAACGCGCGGCTGATGGGCGCGCCCGTCACCGGCAACGGCCGGCGCGAGAATTTCGCCTGCCAGCCGATGCCGCGCATGACCAACACGTTCATGCTTGCGGGCAGGCACAAGCCCGAAGAGATCATCCGTACCGTGAAGGACGGCGTTTACGCGGTCAATTTCTCCGGCGGGCAGGTCGACATCACGTCCGGCAAGTTCGTCTTCAACTGCACCGAGGCGTACCGCGTGAAGGACGGAAAGATCTGCGCGCCCTTGAAGAACGCCGCGCTCATCGGCGACGGACCGACGGTTCTGACGCGCGTGTCGATGATCGGCGACGACTTCGCGCTCGATCCCGGCATCGGCGTCTGCGGCAAGGCGGGACAGGGCGTTCCGGTCGGCGTCGGCCAGCCGACGATCAAGGTCGATCGCCTCACCGTCGGCGGCGCGGGGGTCTAAAGCGGCGTGCGCAAAAGCGTGCGCGGCATTGCGCAAGAACGCCGCGCAAATCAAAGCCGAGAGGAAGCGCCCTGATTCCGAATTAAGGCGCAAAGCTCTCGCGGGCGGTTCCGAAAAGCGTGGGCTGTTTTCGGACAAAACGCGCGCAAACACAGAGATTAGGCCGCGTTTCCCGACCGCCGTTTCGGCAAACGCGGGTCAAACCATTCCTCTCGCCAATTGCGCTCCGACAAGAACGGCGAACGCCGCGCGAACGGCGCCCGCAACGCATCGCTCCATATCGCCGAGATTGAGATCGGCTTCATCCGCCTTTGGCTGTCCGGGGAAACGCCCTATTCGACCGGAGACCTCGCTGCGCTGATGATCGCCAGCTCTGCGGCGCAAAGCGCGGCGCTGGCGCGGCAAGCCGCGGCGTCAATCAAGACGGGCCAAAGCTGACGCCTTTTTCCCGGCGAGAACGCCGGTGACGTCGATCATGTCGTAGACGTTTTCTTCCGACCGCATGAGAAGCGAGCGCTCGTCGGCGACGAGCGGCGCCGTCTCGCCGGAAATTTTCGAGAGAATGAGCCGCCAATTGTTGATCGGCGTTTGCGTGAGGTAAGGAGGCCCGTAACGATCCCTATCCCAGTAAAGCGCGTTGATGATGCCGAATTTCTGGCGGACTTCGTCCTCGTTGAATTCATGCATGTTCATGTCGAGATCGAGTTCGAGACGGCGCGGGAACGGACCTTCGTCCGCCTGAATGACGAAAATCATGCCGCGGCCGTCATCCGCCGCTTTGTTGGCGTCGAAAATTCCGATCAGCCGCTTGTTGAGATAGGCGACATAGTCCCGGTAAGCGCTCTTGTATTGTTCCCATGTCGCGCGGCGCGACGGAAAATAGATGTGCTCGATGCACGCCCCGTCCTTGTTCATGGTGATCGGTTCGTGCGGAAGCGTCAGATGCGCGAAAGCGAACACCGGCCCCGGCGAACTCTTGCGGACGGTCTCAAGACGGTCGAGCTGGCTTTTCAGCCGCTCGCATTCGCGCCGCTCGGCGGAGGCCCCGTCGGTTGCGATCCAGGACAGCGGCGTATAGCGCAGCAAGGTGCGCTCGAACTCGCTGAGGCCGGACCAGGCCGTGTTGACGCCGTAGAAATTCGCATCGGCGTGCGGATTGCGGCGCGTCGGCTCCCACCAGCTTCCGAAATGCAGATAGGAATAGCCGGCCGACCGTAAAGTCCGCTGCGCCGCGTTGTCGCGAATGAGGTCGCGCAACGGGCCGAGATCGCCGGAATTCGGTCCAAGCGACGCCGCGAGCGGCGAAAGGTCGGTCATGTTCAGCGTCGAGGCGAGCGAAGCGATTGTCTTGGCGTAATTCGAACGCGCGTCGCGCCGCACGAAGACTCCGCGGTCGGCGAGCGCATCGAGAAATTCGCCATTGTCGAATTCGAACATCGACGCGAGGACGCCGTCCGAGCCGTACCGGTCCGGCACGATGTAAATGACGTCGGGAAGGTTCGCTCCGCCGAGCGCCGGCTGCGGCGCGCTCGCAATCATATTCGCGACGACACGCTGCTGAGCCTTGTTCGCCTTGAGGAGGGTCAACGCCGCCATCGCGCCCGACCCCGCCGCGATCGCGCCGAAGATTGCGAAAACGAACGACGCGAGTTTCGCCGCGTCGCGGCGCCGGAAGACGTCTGCGGCCGCAACGCAGATGAGCGCGAATGCGATGGCGCCGCCGATCGCCGCCGCCGCCCCGTGAAGGCCGGCGAATTCCGCAAGCGTATAAAACCCGGTGAACTTGAAGAACGCAAAGAGCGCGATCGGAAAGGCGAGCGCAGCGAACCGGCCGGCGCCGCCGACGGCGAAGAGCGCCGCCGGAACGATAAGGGCCGCGCCGACAAGAAAGAAGATCGGCCGAACGACGTCGCCCGCCGCGATCTCGCCCGGATTGTCGAGAACAATCGCCGCCGCCGGCATGATCGCGGCGGCGGCCGAGGCGCCGATCGTCATCATCGCGGCCCGGTCAATGCGTGTCGTCATCAATTGCGACTCTTCAACGCCGGTCAAAGACGTAGAGGCGGCGGCCGCTCGATGTGACGGTCTCGCTCGAAACGAGACGCGCGCGCCTTTCGATCAGCGCAGCGAAATTCTCGGCCGTGTAGTCCGGGAAGATGTCCTTCCGGAATTCGAGAAGCCGCTGGACCATCGGGTCCTCCTTCGGCACGAATTCGACGACGCCCGCCGGCGCGACGCCGATGAGCCAGTCGACGAAGCGGTCAAGCGGAATATTGCGGCCGATCGCGAGGTGATGGACGAAGGCGAGCGCGATCGTCGCCTCGGCGCTCGCGCTTCGATCGGCGAGGCTCTTTCGCTCAACGCCGGCCCAGCCCTGAGCGGGGCTCGGATTGGCGGCGTCCTGATAGAGCGGCAGAAAGTCGAGACGCTTGGCGTCGGCTCTTGCGAACGCGGCCTCAAGCGCGCCGAAATCGGCGTCGAAGCCGATGACGCTCCTTGCGCCGTTCGAGAGCGCGATTTCCGAATAATGGCCCGTGTTGCAGCCGAGATCCCATAGCTGCTTGGGCGCGAGCTTTCGCGCGAATTCGGCGACGACGCGCTCCTTGGCGCGCGCTTCATCGCTCGCGTAGCTGTTGTTGTCGGCGTAGTCGCTCCATAGGGTCCGGTCGACGCCGAGGGGGCGGAGCTTTGCGATCCACGCGCGGAGCTGGCGGAGGATGCCGAGATAGGAGGATTTCGGGAGCGGACGGCTGACGGCGCTCTTCGCCTTGTCGCGCGCGCCGAGCAGTTGCGCGGCGGCGGGCGCGACGA
>JACADX010000337.1 GCA_013389125.1 Parvularculaceae bacterium
CGCCTCGGCGACCTCCGCGAACAAAAGGACATCCAGGCCTTCGCGGCCGAACTCGTCGACCGTTTCGGCGCTCTGCCGAAGGAAGTCGAACAACTTCTCCAGATCGTCGAGATCAAGGAATTGTGCCGGCGAGCGGGGGTCGCCAAGGTCGACGCCGGGCCGAAGGGCGCCGTCGTCGCCTTCCGCGGCGACAAGTTCGCCAATCCCGCAGGCCTCGTGAAATACATCTCGGAATCGGCGTTCGACGTGAAGCTTCGTCCCGACCAGAAGCTCGTCTTCCAGCAGAACTGGCCTGATGACAGGGCGCGGATCAATGGCTGCCGCAAGATCCTTAGCGTGCTCGGCGAAATATCCGAGGCCGCATGATGCAAAAGCGGCGACCGGGTTTCACCTAAGCCGAGCCGTCACCGCCGGCGCGTCGCGAAGCGAGCGGATGAGCCGCGCAAGCGCCGTTTCGAGGTCCTCGCCGGGCGCGCGCTCGACGCCGCGCGCCCTTACGTGGGAGGATTTCAGCGCAGCGCGGTCAAGCGTGCCTGCGATGACGCCTTCAAGCCGCGAAGCTGCGCGCGCCGCTTCCGCCTCGCGCGTATTTCGGAGCATCAGGACGAGCGTATCCGAGGTCAGTTTGGCGATGAGGTCTTCAGCCCGGACGAGGCGGGCCGCCGTTCTCGCCGCGTCGTCAAGCGGCGGCTCTTCGGCCGCATTCGCATCCTTCGCCCGCCGCGCATTAACCGTAAGCCCGACGAGCGAAACCGGACGACCCGCGTCGTCCGACAGACGGATAATCCGGTTGGCATGAGCGGCGAAAAAGCGGGCGCTCGCGGCTGCGCTCGTTCCGGCGCATCCTTCCGGCGAGCGAAGAAATCCGCGCATCGCCGCGGCGAGCGACGCCCGCCGGGCCGCCGTCCGCAGGCGTTGGGGGAGATCGGGCTCGATGTGCTCGGCGAGGATGGTCTGAAATCCGTCGCGCGACGAGCAGCGGTCGAGCAGGGCTTCGTCGGCCGACGCGATGATGACGGGAAGGCGGCGATGTTCGCGGTGCCGCCGGAGCGCCCGTGCGAGCGCGAGGAGCAGATCGTTTTCATCCGCTGGCAGTAAGACGGCGCCGTCAAACCTTGAATGATCGAGCGCGCGCATGGTCTGGCCCGCCGAGAGGAGGCAGATTGTCTGCGCCGCCGTGCGCCGAACCGCGTTCACAGCGCACATGGCGAGCGGCGACGGCCTCCCCGCTATCAGGATTGAAATCGACGCCGGCGCGCTCGCGAGGCCGGCAAACGCAACCGGCCGCTGATCGGCGACAAGGCTCTTGATGCGGTCGCCGAATTCGTCCGTAAGCGATGCGAGACGCAACTTTTCCCGAATTATCGGAATGACGGATGACGCATCCCGCCCGGCGAAGGCGGCGTCGGCTTGCCGGCGCAGCATTGCGCGCGCGAGCGCTGGCGTTTCGCGGTCCGCGACGATAAGGATTCCGGCTGACGGCGCCAGTCGCCGAGCGTTGGAAACGAGCGGATCGGCCGCAGCGCGAGCGCCGCGAATGTCGATCACGGCGACATCGGGTCTCGCGCCGCACTCGGCGCTGTCGACGACAAGGTAGCCAAGCGAAGCCGCCGCGACGATCGGCGCCGGCGCATCTGCGGCGGATGCGCGGATCCAGGCGATCGTCGCCTTCGGCGCCTCGGCATTATGGTTAATCATTCAGTCCGGCCTTCGAGTGCGCGGCCGAACTCGGGATGCCCCGTCTAACGTTGGCCGCCTCGCGGGGCGTTATTCAATTTATGGGCCGATGCGCCAGCTTCATGTTCGACGATCTTGCCGCTCCGCGCCGCTTCCGCCGCAGCCGCGACGATTTTCGGTTCTTCAAGACAGACGTCTTCGCCAGCGGTCGACGAGAGCGCGCGCTCTTCATAGCAAGGAAGCGCCGCCAGGAATTCCTGCGGCCGGTTGTTTGGACCGACTTCCCGATAAAGCTGAGCCGTCCTGATCCCGACATAGCGCCAGTGCCACGGCTCATAAGTGTCTTTTCCCGGCAGGTAATCGTTGCCCGGCGGATAGGAGAGGATGAATCCGAACCGGAACGCGTTTTCTTCAAAACACTGGTAGGTCTTGTCGCTGTGGCGCATCAGGCGGCTTTCGACGTCGATGTCGGCGGCGAGACCTAGCTGATGCTCCGATATGCCCGGCGGGGTCACGGTGCCGCGGTCAAGATTGCGGGCGTAAAGGTCTTTTTGCGTCGCAAAGGACCGGTAGCCGGAACGCAGTGATATGCGCTCGCCTGATTCTCCGCGGCACAGCGACATCAGCTGCGCGAGGCGCGCCGGAAGGTTTTCCTCCTCCGGATTCTCGTCCGCCTCGGCCGCAAGCCGAATGCGCATTTCCTCGACATCGGCGTTCTTCGACAGCGGAATCGAGTAGGCCGCCGCGCGCACGAGGTCGGTTGGCGCGTAATCGGCGCGCAACGGAAACTGTTGGGAGACAGGCCGGTCGACGTCGAGACGTCGGTCGCGAATGCGGTTCGCGGCGTAGCGTTGCGCTCCGAAAGCGTCGCGAAAAAGCGCGCGCATATGTTCATTAAGGGCCTGCGCCTCGGTCTGGCGTCCTTGCGCTTCATAAATTCCCGCAAGCAGCTTGATGTAAAGGCTTAGTTCCGGACTGTTGGCGCCTTTGGCTTTTTCCTGCGCGTGAAAAGCGTCGAGATAGAGCTTTTCCGCATCATCGAGCCGACCCATGCGCTGGTAAACGGGGCCGAGCATCAGCGCGATCTGCACCGAATCCGGATGATCGGCGCCGAGAATTTCGTTCCGGATCGACAGCGCGGACGAGAGGAGTCCTGCCGCAGCGTAAAGGCCTTCCTCGCTCATCGCGAAATAGGCGCCGAGCTTCGTCATGTCATCGGCGGCGGCGAGTTTTGCTTCGCGCGCGCCGGAGAAAAACTCCGGATTGCCGGTCGGTTTCAGCGCTTCCGTGAACAATTGCCCCGAGCCGCTGACGAGTCCGGCATAGAAAGATTCCGGCGATTGATCGTCCTCGGCTTCGCCGCGCGATGCGGCGTCGCCGGACATTTCGAGGAATTCGGAATAGATCGACGCCGCCCGCGCGATATCGCGCTCGATGATCCGCGAGCGCGCGAGCTTGTCTTCGATCAGCGCGCGATCAAGATCGCCGAGCGCGCCCGCCCAGTCGGACGTCAACGCCTCTTCATAGAGCGCAGCGCTGTTTTCGAAGCGGCGCGAGGCGAAAGCGGCGTCGGCGACTCGCGCCTTGAACGGGGCGAGCGCTTCTTCCGACAGACCTGCTTTTCGGCGCAGTTCGATGACGCGCCGGCCATAGCCTTCAGCGGCGCCCGGATATCCGCCTTTACGAAGCGCCTCAAAACGACTTTCGGCGGCGTCAGGGTCCGTCCAGACAACCGCGTAAAAGCCGGCGCCATACGCGGCGGCCAGCGCCAGGAAAGCCCACGCAAACATCGGCGGCGGACGCAACTTCATGTCCGTTGACGATCCCCTCGTCGCACCAAGAACCCCGTCAAATGTGAGAATATCACCATCAACGGCCGGAGGCGAGCGAGTTTGGACGGACTTTTTGCCCGCCATCGGCGCGTCACCTATTCGGAGCCGCTTTGAGGTGGCAGGCGATGGGAGGCGCCGGGCAGCAAAGTCTTTATCTCAAGCGGCATGGCGATATCGGTTGTTTCGCGCCCCGTCTTGCTGATCCCCGCCGCATGTCGCTGCCAGATGCCGGCATGGAGCAGGCGGCGGCCGCCTCCCAACTAATCTCTAGCACCTCTATGGCGACGAATTCATCGCGGCAGGGCCGCCGTGGGGTTAAGACCGGATCTCTCCCTGAATCCGAGGTTTTTCTTGAGTCTTTGCGCTTGCCGGCTTTGTGGTTAATATGAGTTGCTGGGGTCATAGGCGGTAGGGGAAGATCATGGCGTACGGGGCAAAGCGCGGCATCAAATCGCCGGGCGAATACGGCTTGATGGACATCGCGGGTCTCGGACTCGCCGGCGCTGCGGGAATCGTCGCCGCGCTTGTTACGGACTACCAGCAAAAGGGCGAGGCGTCGTCGCTCTATACAATCAACCAGTGGGTTGCCGCGGTCGGGGACATACTTGGCTTCGGCAATATCCCGCTGTGGATGGTCGTGCTCGGCCTAATCGGCGCCGGCGCAGGCTCGATCTTTTATTTCCAGCCGATCACCCGACAGGGAGCCTTCGCACAGGGGTTCGGCCTCCTTGCGGTGCTGATGACCGCGGTCCCGGCGGACCTTGCCGGCGGCCTTGAGCCGACTGGCGCTGTTCTCCCCGACCTTGAACCGGTCGCTATGAATCGCGAAGCGACGCTTGGCGAAGGCGTCGTCACGGCGGCGTTCCAGGCCGAGGAGGCGCGCGTCATCGAAGTTCAGGAGCGCCAGGCTGCACGTTACGTCGTTGAAATCAACGTCGAGTTTCAGGGCGGGGTCCCTGAAGACATTGATGCGATGATACGGCGCGGCGCCCTTCGTGGACGGCTTCACAACGCCGACACCGGAGAGACCTACAACCTGTTCAGGACCGCAGGCGGCAATCTCATCGTGCGGGGAGACTCGCTTGTCATCAGGGCCGGCGTCCCGGCGCGGTCAACCGAGGCGACCTTGTGGGTGCGGATCGAATGCGAGGGCTTTGCTATCGAAGAGCAATCCGCCAAGGCGACGCTTGATTCCCCGCTCAACTGGAGCGTCAACATGCGCAAGTCGAACACGCCGCTGTTCCTGCAGCGGCTGCAAAAGTCTTATTGGTTCTAGAGGGGCGGGCGACCGGTCCGTCGCGTCCGACGATGGCTGGACGATCCGTTGGCGCAAGGGGAGGGAGGCCGCGACTCCTCTCCGGCGGGAATCCGCAAATCGCCAACGGCTTTGGCGACGCGCCCGTCGAGGCCTACTTTTCCGCGATGCCGGGATGGAAACAGGACGTCGGGCGCCGTCTCGACGCGCTCATAGGCTCTGCACGCCCTGGCGTCAGAAGGGCGGTCAAATGGAATTCGCCCTTCTACGGCGCGAAAGACGAGACCTGGTTTTTGAGTTTTCATTGCTATTCGCAATACATCAAAGTCGCCTTCTTCGAGGGCGCTTCGCTCAGTCCCATGCCGCCTGGCCTTTCGAAACAGAAATGCGTGCGCTGTCTCGACCTTCGCG
>JACADX010000053.1 GCA_013389125.1 Parvularculaceae bacterium
AAGGCGTTCGTGAACCTCCTGCCGCTGGCGCAAGGCGAGCGCGTCACCTCGATCCTGCCGCTGCCCGAGGATGAAGAGGCGTGGGATCGGCTTCAGATCATGTTTGCGACGCGCTCCGGCACCGTTCGCCGCAACAAGCTCTCAGACTTTCAGCGCATCAACCGCAACGGCAAGATCGCGATGAAGCTCGAAGAGGAGTGGCGGCGCGGCGAGGACGCGATCGTCGGCGTTTCGATTTGCCGGCCGGACGACAATGTTCTCCTGACGACCGCGCAAGGGATGTGCATCCGTTTCCCGGTCGACGACATCCGCGTCTTCGCCGGGCGCACTTCGACCGGCGTTCGCGGCATCAAGCTTGAGGATGCGGATGAAGTGATCTCGATGGCGATCCTCGGCGGCGTCGATGTTACGACGGAGGAAGCGCGCGCTTACCTGAAACACGCCGCCGCCATGCGGCGCGCCGCCGGCGAAGACGGCGAGGAAGACGCTGACGACGAAGCCGCGCCGGCGACCGCGCTCTCGCCTTCGCGCATCGCGGAGCTTGGCGCCGCCGAGCAGTTTGTCCTGACCGTCACCAATCGCGGCTTCGGCAAGCGGTCGTCGTCCTATGAATACCGGACCTCAGGCCGCGGCGGGAAAGGCATCATCGCGATCGTCGTCAATGAACGGAACGGACCGGTTTGCGCCTCATTCCCGGTCGAGGATTCGGACCAGATCATGCTCGTCACCGACGGCGGACAGCTCATCAGGACGCCGGTCGCCGGCATCAGGGTCGCCGGCCGCAACACGCAAGGCGTCACCATCTTCCGCACCGGCGACGAGGAAAGAGTCGTATCGGTCGAGCGGATCGGCGATATCGGCGAAGGGGACGGCGAGGAATGACCGCAAGGAAGCGCATCGGCCTTTATCCCGGAACTTTCGATCCGATCACGCTTGGGCATATCGACATTATCGAACGCGCCGTGAAAATGGTCGACGAGCTTGTCATCGGCGTCGCCGTCAACCGCGACAAGGGACCGCTTTTTGCGCTCGAAGAGCGGGTGAAAATGGTCACGGCGGAAATGGCGGGCATTGCAAAGAAAAACGGCGTCGTCATCAAGGTGATCCCGTTCGAGTCCCTGCTGATGAAATTCGCGGAGCAAATGAAAGCGAATTTCATAGTCCGCGGCCTTCGGGCCGTTTCCGACTTCGAATACGAGTTTCAGATGGTCGGGATGAACCAGAAGCTCAATGACGACATCGAGACGGTGTTCCTGATGGCGGATGTCCGCTACCAGTTCATCGCCTCGCGGCTCGTCAAGGAGATCGCCCGCCTCGGCGGCGACATCGACGCCTTCGTGCCGGCGGCGGTCGCCGAGGCGCTGCGGAAGACGTTCGCAAAGGCGTGACAATGCCCGAGGGCTTTCGCCTAGCGGCTGTCACAATTAGAGTTTAGGGGGCCCGGCGCGCCGCCCGAAAAGGAGTTCCGATCATGCGTAGAGTTTCCGCTGTCGCCTTGCTGGCCGCTTTTGTCGCCGCGGGCCCGGCGCTCGCCGAGAAGAAGCCGGCGACTGTTCCCGCATACCAGCACGTATTCAACGCGCCCGCCGACGCCTGGCGCGGGATCGATCCTGAAAATCTCCTCATCGTCGACCTGCCGGCCGGGCCGCTCTATATCGAACTGCGGCCGGACATGGCGCCCAAACATGTCGAGCACATCAAGACGCTCGTCCGGCGCGGCTTTTACAACGGGCTTCACTTCCACCGCGTGATCGAAGGCTTCGTCGCGCAGGGCGGCGACCCGAAGGGCGACGGCACGGGCGGCTCCGATCTCCCGAATGTCGAGGCGGAGTTCGCGCGGGATTCAAAAGCGGTGACGAATTTCACGGTCATCGGCCGCGACCGGCAGGCGGCGCGCGTCGGCCTCCTTGACGGCGTGCCGGCGGCGGCGGAGCCGGAGAGCCTTCGCTCCTTTCGCAGCGACCGGGCGGTCCGGGTCTGGGGCGCGCATTGTCAGGGCGTAATGTCGATGGCGCGCTCGACCGATCCCAACAGCGCCAACAGCCAGTTCTTCCTTGTCATCGGCGACGCGCGCCAGAGCCTTGACACGCGCTATACGGTCTGGGGCTGGATCGTCGAGGGCATGAACAGCGCGCGCCGCATCGAACGCGGCGAGCCGCCGAAGCGGCCGACGCCGATCGTCCGCATGCGGATTGCGGCGGACATCCCGGCGGCCGAGCGCCCGGACATCCTGGTGATGAAATCGGACAGCCCGGCGTTTCTGAGCTACATCAAAGCCTCCGGCTGGGTCGATGAGACGGGCTTCGTCAAGGACCTTTGCGACATCAAGCCGCCGCGCAAGATCAAAGGAAAGATTTCGCTATGACGGAAAAGATGATTCTGACGCTCGATACGGGTGCGGTGACGATCGAACTGCTTCCGGAAAAGGCGCCGCTCCACGTTGCGCGCATCAAGGAGCTCGCCGATTCCGGCTTCTACGACGGATTGAAGCTGCATCGCGTCATAGACGGGTTCATGGCGCAGATGGGGTGCCCGAAAGGCAACGGCACGGGCGGATCCGGCAAGAAGCTGCCCGCCGAATTCAATGACGTCTCGCATCAGCGCGGCGTCTGCTCCATGGCGCGCTCATCGGACCCGAACAGCGGCGACAGCCTGTTCTTCATCTGCTTCGACGACGCGTCGTTTCTCGACCGCAAATACACGGTCTGGGGGAAGGTCGTCGACGGCATGGAAAACGTCGACAGGACCGCGCGCGGAGAGCCGCCGAAAAACCCTTCGAAGATCGTGACGTTCAGAACGGCGGCGTAGGCGCGAGATGTCAAGCGTTGATCCGTTTCAAGACTGGCGGCGCGCATGGCTTGAAGCGCATGACGCCGGCGTGACGATCTTGATGCGCGCGCTTTCCATTCAGCGCGCGTTACTTCGCGGCGACCTCTCCGGCGGGCCGGAGGCGCAGTCGATGGTGACGGAGAAAATCATCGCCGCGCAGCAAGGCATGGGCGGGGCCGCGCTCGCGTCCTTGCGCAGCCTCGCGCGGCCGCCGACATAGCCGGCCGCGGCTGTTGAAGCCGCTGAAAAGATCGCGCGCGCGGCGACAAAGCCCGCGTCGAAAAAGGTCCGCAGCAACGCCGCCCGCCTGACGCGGGCGAAGAAAAAGCGAATGCCGGCGAAGAAGGCGAAAAAAGCCCGGCGTCCGAAATAGGCGACTCGCGCGCCGGCGCTGCGCCGCCCGAGGTTTGATCATGTCAAAGGTCATCCGCGCGCACGATTCCTGCTGGCGCGCCGCCTTCGATGCGGAAGCCTCTCGTCTACGCGTGCTCCTGGCGCCCGCGGTTCCGTCCATCCATCATATCGGCAGCACGGCCGTGCCGGGGATATTCGCCAAGCCGATCATCGACATGCTGGTTGAAGCGGCGGATATGTCGTCGGTCGACGCGTGTTCCAGCGCGATGGAGGGCGCAGGGTACGCCGCGCGCGGCGAATACGGAATTCCGGGGCGCCGCTATTTCAGCAGGAAGTCGGTTCAGGTCTCCGTGACCGGATTTCATGTCCATGTCTACGAGCGCGGTTCCAGTCATATCGACCGCCATCTCGCCTTCCGCGATTATCTCCTCGCAAGGCCGGATGTCGCCGCTGTTTATACGACTTTGAAGCGCTCTCTGGCTGGCGATGGCGGCGTCCTTTCCGCCGACTACCAGGCGCGGAAGTCGGATTTCGTCGCCAGTATCGAACGCGCCGCGATTGAATTTGCGAGGAAGCGTCAGAACGGCGCCGCTCTCGCGATCAGCGCCGCCTCGTCAATCCGCGCGTCCGAGGCGCCGTAGCCGTAGCTCCTGGCGTCCGGATCAAGCCGCGCATTGCAAAACGCATCAAAGACGAAATCGGGCGCGACGCCGTAGAGGCTCGCGCCTTGCAGCGCGAGGCCCATGTCTTCGGCGAAGGCGCGCGCGGACGACTCATTGAGCGCGCCGGGTTCGAGCCATTCGGCGAGGCGCTTTGCGTGCCGATCGTAATGGCCATTCGACCCTTGCGCCTTTGCGACCTCGCCGACGACCGCCTCAAGGCTTCCTTCTTCGCGGCCGATCGCCCGCAAGACGTCGAGCGCGATGACGTTGCCGGAGACTTCCCAGATAGCGTTGAGGGGAGAGGCGCGGAAATAGCGCGGCATCACGCCGTCCTCGATGAAGCCGGCGCCGCCGTGGCATTCGAGCGCCTCATAAACGAATCCCGGCAGCCGCTTGCAGATCCAGTATTTGGCGATCGGCGTCGCCAACCGCATGAACGCCGCCTCATCCTCGTCGTCGGCCGCATGATCGAAACTCCGGGCGACGCGGAAGGCGAGGGCGGTCGCCGCTTCGGAATCGATTGCGAGATCGGCGAGAACGCGCGCCATCGCCGGCTGGTCGATGAGCTTTTTCTGGAAGGCGCTTCTGTGCTCGGCGTGCCAGAGCGCCTGCGCCAGCGCGGCGCGCATGCCGCCCGCCGAGCCGACAATGCAGTCAAGGCGCGTGTGTTGCACCATGTCGATGATGGTTCTGACGCCGCGCCCGGGCTCGCCGACCATTTCCGCATAGGCGCCGTGATACTCGATCTCGGAGGAGGCGTTGGCGCGGTCGCCGAGCTTGTCTTTGAGGCGCATCACATGGATCGCATTGCGCTCGCCGGCCGGCGTCCAGCGCGGGACAAGGAAGCAGGTGAGGCCTTCTTCGACATAGGCGAGCGTCAGGAACGCGTCGCACATCGGCGCCGAACAGAACCATTTGTGTCCGTAGAGCAGCCAGTGATCGCCACGGCGCTCGGCTCTCGTCGTGTTGGCGCGAACGTCCGATCCGCCCTGTTTTTCCGTCATCGCCATGCCGACGGTGACGCCGCTCTTCTCGCCCGGCGGGATGAACCGCGAATCGTATTTCGAAGCGGCGATGCGCGGGATCCATTCGTCGGCGACGCGCTTTTCATGCAGCAATGCCGGGACCGCCGCATAAGTCATCGACATCGGACAGCAGACCCCGCCTTCGGCCTGGCCCATCAAGAACATCAGCGCCGCGTGGAGAACATGGCCCGCCTGGTCCGCGGTCCAGGCGGCCGACGCAGTCCCGGCCGCAAGACCAAGCTCCATGAGCGCGTGATAGGCGGGGTGAAACTCGACTTCATCAAGCCGGTGACCATAACGGTCGAAGCTCTTCAGTTGCGGCGTGAATTTGTTCGCGAGCTGCGCCCATTCGAGAACTTCGGCCGCGCCGCACCGCGCGCCAAAGGCCGAAAGCCGTTCTTCATGAGAGTCCCCGCCGGACGCCTCGACGGCGCCGATCAGCGCCGCGTCATTGTCGTAAAGATTGATGTTTTCGAACGGCGGAGGCTGGTTCGTGACGTCATGGGTGACAAGGTGGGCGCGCGGGCGATGGTGCGGCATGGGCGGCTCCCAGTCATGGCGGCTAGAGCGTTGAACCTCAAGCGCTTTCTGAAGCGGCGGCGATGTGAGCGCGCATTCTATCGCTGATTTGCGGCCGGGCGTAGGGTTTCCGGCAGCGGGAGGAACCCATGGCCGACGCCAACCTTGTCGAATTCGTCAAAGCGGCGCTCGAACGCGGCGAAAGCCGCGCGCGGATCAGGGAGGCGCTGAAAAAGGCAGGCTGGCCCGACGACCAGGTCGAAAGCGCCGTCGGATCCTTCGCGGAGGTCGAATTTCCTGTGCCGGTGCCGCGCCCGAGGAGCTACGGCTCGGCGCGCGAGGCGTTCCTCTACATCGTCTATTTCTCGCTCCTCGGCATGATCGCCGGCAATGTCGGGGGGCTCGCCTTCGCCTTTATCGACCGTCAGTTTGCGGATGAGCTCGCGCGCGACGCTTACTATTCATGGGCGACGACCGGCATGCGCTGGTCGGTCGCCTCGCTCCTCGTCGGCTATCCGATCTTCCTCTTCCTCGGCTGGCGGCTCGCGGCGAAAAAGCGCAAGGACCCGGAGCGACGCCGCAGCCGCGTCCACGCCTGGCTCACCTATGTGACGCTCATTTTCGCGGCCGGCGCGCTCATCGGCGATCTCGTCGCCGTCGTGTTCCAGTATCTCAACGGAGAACTGCAGGCGCGTTTCATGGCCAAGGCCGCCGTCGTCGGCGTGATTTCGGCGGCGATCCTCTGGAATTATTCGCGCGACGTCGAACGCCATTCCTCGCGCATCGACCTCGCGGGTCGCGCGCTGGCGCTCGTGTCGATGATCGTCGTCGGCGCGCTCGTCGCCTGGGCGTTCACGGTCGTGAGGGGGCCGGGCGCCGCGCGCTATCAAATGGCGGACGAGCAGCGCATCAGCGGCCTCATGGAGACGACGCGGCTTGTCGATTGCCATTTCACTTATGCCGGAGCGATGCCTGAAAGCCTTGAGTCGATGAGCGCCTTCCTTTCGGATCGCGCGGGGCGCGTGCCGGTCGCCGACGGCTGTTTCCGGGACCTGCCGACCGACCCGACAAGCGGCGGCCCCTATCGCTATCGCGCGATTGACGCCGACACATACGAGCTTTGTGCGATCTTCGAATTCGGCTGGCCCGACGCCGAAGGCGACGCGCGCGAATGGCAGGCCGGCGGCTATTACTATTATCCGGGCGCGGGCCAGCAGCAGCGCAAGCTGCAAAAGCCGCAAAGCGCCGGCGAGACCTGCTTTGAAATCGACGCGGTGAAATTCGACGCCGGCGAGGAAACGGCCCCGGATGTCGTCGAGGTCCCGGAGGCGACGGGCGCGCCGCCGCAAGAGTGACCGCGTGTCCGCTCTCTTTGAACTCGATGCGATACCAAAGCTGCCGCTCTGGGCGCAAGCGCTGATCGCCGCGCGCATGGCGCGGCGCGCGATCTTCAATCTGCCGAATGAATTCGACGAGAACGACCGCCGATCGCTGCTTACCCTTTGCGATGCGCTCGACGACGCGGCGGCGACTGGCGAATATCGAAAGGCGACGATCGCGCCGCTCGCCGCGCGCATGGAGGCGCTGCGCGGCGGGGCGGGAGGCGCGGCGGTCGATGCGCTCTATTGGGCGTGGGACGCGGCCGGCGCCGCGCACGGCGCGCAGAGCTTTCCGGTCGATGCGACGTGCATCGGCGATGTTCAACAAGCAATCGCCGCGGCGTCGCGCGCGGAAGGCCTGTCGCCGCTCAAGGTCCGAATATTCGCCGCCGCCGATCTCGACCAGATCCGTTTTGCTTGCGGCGAGGCGCATGTCGGGTTCTATGATGCGCTGGGGCCCGAAGTGATGGGCCGCCTCGCGCCGGTTTACCCGCCGGATGAGCGATCAAAGAGGGCGACATGAGATTCTTTCCCGGCGCGGCGCTGGCGCTTCTCCTCTCGGCTTGCGCATCAGCGCCGCCGGTCGATACCGCCGACGTCATCTACCTCAATGGCGACGTCTGGACAGGCGTTAGAGGCGCCGGCCGCGAGAGCGCAATCGCGATTAAGGACGAAAAGATCCTCTATGTCGGCGATCAAAAAGGCGCGCACCGCCATCATGGCGAAGCGACCGAGATCGTCGATCTGAAGGGCGCCTTCGTCGCGCCGGGCTTCATCGACAACCACACCCATTTCCTTGACGGGTCCTTTGCGCTCGCAAGCGTCCAGCTCAACGACGCGGCGAGCAAGGAGGAATTCGTCCGCCGCATTGCGGAATACGCGAAGTCGAGGCCGAAGGGCGAATGGATCCTCGGCGGAAATTGGGATGAGGAAAAATGGGGCGGCATCCTGCCGGACCGCCAGTGGATCGACGCCCTGACGCCGGACAATCCCGTTTACGTCACGCGCTATGACGGGCATCAGGCGCTCGCCAATTCACTGTCGCTGAAGCTCGCCGGCATGGATGACAAGACCGCAACGCCCGAAGGC
>JACADX010000410.1 GCA_013389125.1 Parvularculaceae bacterium
GATCGGAATGGAGTTGACGGCGGCGATGATGTTGGCGCGCGTCTCCGCCGTCATCGCGCCCGCCGTCATTATGAGATTCAGGCGATCGACCAGCGCGTCGGCGTTGTCGGCGACGGAAAGTTCCGGACCGTAACCCGGGCGGAAAGTCTCAAGGGCGTCGCTTTCCTCAATGCGCTCCTGCATGTAGTTGGCGAAACTTGTCACGGTCGCTGTCGTCGTGATCTGAAGCTCAGGCGCGACAAGTCCTGCGCCGGCCGTCTGCGATCCCGCGGCGACATAGCCTGGTCGGTAGAAGTTGAAGACGGACGGCGATCGGAACGCCTGCTGGGCCAGTTCGGACGGCGCGGACGCATCGAGGATGCGGGGCTGTCCGTCAAGACCGTTCCCGCCGAGCACGGACACAGAATTGAGGCCGGCGTTCCGCGCCCAGTGCGTGAAACGGATCACCGGCTCGCGGACCTTGCCGTAATTCGGGTTGTCGCGGTTCGTCAGAAGGCGGGCCTCGTCGTCAAGAAGGATGGCGGCGATGACGGCGGAGAGGTCGCCGCGCTGGCTTGAACCGATCGTGGATCCGTCCGGCAGCTGAAACCAGCCGGTTTCGAATGCCGCGGTCACCCGCGACACATATTGCGGCGACGGATTGCTGGTGACGAAGCGCTGAATGAGCTGCCTCGAAATGAACGGCGCGATGTTCGGATGATTGAACAATGCGTCAAGAGCCGTGTCGATGCTTGCTGCGGCGGCGGTGTTGGCCGGAATCGTCACGCCGAGAAACGATTTTTCCGACGTCGAATGTTCGCTCTCGAAAATCGCCAGCGGAGAATATGCTGCGACGGGAATCGTCTGGTCCGGATTGTTTCCGCCGAATTCTCCGTCGTCCCAGCTGAGGCCCGTGAAGACTTTCGCAAGTCCCGTGATGTCGGCGTTCGTGTAGGTCTCGATCTGAACGCCGTTCGCATCGAGACGCGGCGTTCCGTCAGGATTGAGCTGGACGAGACCGATCGTGAACAGCTGCATGATCTCGCGCGCATAGTTCTCATCGGGTACGCGGTTGATCGACGGGTCCTCTTTTCTATTGTTGAGATAGGTGAGGAACTTCGCCATCGCCGGACTGTAGGTCACGTCTTCGAGGAGGGTGCGGTAATTGCCGAACGCGTTGCGATTGAGGACGTCCATGTAGAACGCCACCGCGGCCGGCGTTTCGGCGACATCGGGATTCTCGTAGGAAACGACGAGAATCTGCGACAGCGCGAACGCCATGCGCTGGCGAAGCTGGTCCTCGCCTCTTATCATGTCGCGCCAGACGATCTCCGCGAGGGCTTCAGGTCCGATCGATTCGCCCCGCGCCGCGTAGTCGGCCTGAATGAGCCTCAACTCGTCGACGTTCGGCTGCGACGAGCGCGCAAGCTGCCGGCGGATCCACGCCGAATAGCCGAGCGACGCCAGCTCGTTGATGCTGTCTTCCGTCGGGCCGAACGTCGCCTGCATCAGGAACCTCGACGCTTCGGCGGGCGTCGGCGCGTCGGCGATCGACGGCGCAGGCGGCGCGCCGATCGGGGCCGGCGTCGACAAAGGTCCCTCGCCGCCGGAACAGCCTGCAAGCGCGGCGGCGGCGACGGCTGTCAAAAGCGCACGGCGCAGCCTGCGAACGCGCCCGTAGTTCGACGTAAAGGTCCCGACCGCCATTTGCATGCGTCCTTCGGCACGAGAGCAAACCGTCGGAAAGCCTGCAGGGGAGGCCGTAAATGAAGCGCTTAAGGAATTGATCGCTTCCTCGTATTCAGCATCATTGCGTATGACAAAAGATCAATAATCGGATCGCCGCCGCAAATTGATTCAAGATTGAGCGGAATTTTCGCCGCCTTGAGGCGTGAACATGATCTCGGCGATTCGGCGCGCGCCTCCCTCCCGGACGACATGCACGGCGATGTCGATGATCGAACGCACATAGTCGATCGTCTCAAGGCGCGTCAGCGGCATGCCGGCCTGCAACGCCATCAGCGCGATCTGCTCGAAAGCGCCGTGGGGGCTGTCGGCGTGGATCGTCGTGATCGAGCCCGGATGGCCGGTGTTGATCGCCCGCAGAAA
This sequence comes from Parvularculaceae bacterium, assembly GCA_013389125.1. Lineage (GTDB taxonomy): Bacteria > Pseudomonadota > Alphaproteobacteria > Caulobacterales > Parvularculaceae > Amphiplicatus. The sequence continues at coordinate 2,089 of JACADX010000410.1, forward strand.
CGTAACGGCCTCGCGACCGCGCAGCTCGCCGAGAATAATCCGGTCCGGACGGAGACGAAGCGAGGCGTTGAGAAGGTCGTCGACGCCGATGCGAGCCTCGCCGAGGTCGCCCTTAACCGCAATGAGCCCGACGGAGTTTTCGTGCTCTAGCGTCATCTCGGCCGTATCTTCGACGGTGATGAGGCGCTCGTGCGCCGGCACAGACTTCAACAGGGAGTTGAGGAGGCTCGTCTTTCCTGTCGACGTCCCGCCCGAAATCAGGATTGTCTTCTTCGCCTTAACTGCGAAATCGAGAAATTCCGGAATGCGGCGCGCTCGCAACAGTTTCAAGAGCGCCGCGTCGCGAGCGGAGAGGCGTCGCTCGTCAGCGAGGGCGACCTTTCCAAAGTCGTCGCCGCCGGAAAAATCCGAAAGCGAAAGGTGCGAGACGACCGGACGGCGGATCGCCATCGCCCAATGCCGCCGTGTCGCCGGCGGTCCGACGATTTGCACGCGCTCGCCGCCCGGCAGAGAGGCGGCGAGGACAGGGTGTTCGCGGTTGATCGCCTGGCGATTGAATCGGGCGATCTGCGCCGCGAGCCTTTGTATATGCTGATCGGTGATGTCGGGCGAGGAAACGCGCTGCATCGCGCCGCCCGCGACCTCGACCCAGAATTCGCCCGGCCTGTTGACGAAGATCTCGGCGACCCGCTCATGGCGGAGCCATTTTTCGACCGGCTTCAGGAAGGCGGTAAGATAGACGTGTTCGTCGACGACGTCCGGCCGTTCCGCAAGTCGTGCGACATCGGTCATGGCTCTTCGGTCAGAGCGACGCCGCCGCTCTCCTCGTAAAGCGGAAAGATGAGATCGCGGGCGACGAAGATTCTGATCGGCGCGCCCTGGGGAATCCTGATCGTCGGCGGGATGTTGATGCTGCTTTGAAGCGCCGTCTCCGCGACGCCGTAGGCTTGCGCCGAAGAAGTTATGACCACCTGACTGTTGCCGCTCTCGCCGGCGAGGATTTCAGCGCCGGCGCCGATGATGGATAGCAGGATCGCCGATCCGAAGCGCTGAAGAAAATGGCGATCGACTTTCCCGCCGAGGCCGGCGCGCCCAAGAGTATCGGTCACTGGCGAGGAGAGCTTGATCGCGACGCCATCCGGGAGAATGAGCCGTGTCCAGACGACGAACGCGCGCGATTCCCCGATCGCAAGACCGGATCGGTACTGGCCGATGAGGCGGCTGCCGCGCGGGATCAAGATCTCCGTCCCGTCAAAGCTTCGAACGTTCTCGCTGACGATCGCGCGCGTAAAGCCTGGAAGATCGGAGTTGATTGCGGTCTCGAGGACGCCGGCGATCAGCGTTCCTTCGATGACGGTCGAGGCAAGGTCGCCGATTTGCGATGCGGTCGCGGGCGCGTTCTCGCCCTGACTGATCCGCATGGCGAACTGATCGCTCGCGGTGAGCCCGGCGGACTCCGCGATTGCGGCCTTTTCGGCGGCGAGTTCTTCAGCGCTCGGTCCGTTGTCAATGACAAGCGACGGCGAGCGAAGTCGCTCAGGTCGGATTGGCTGCTCTTCTTCGACATAGGCGGGCGCGGGCGGCGTCTCGTAAACCGGCGCCGGCGGCGGCGCCTCGATCGGCGCTTCGGCGATGACGACCGGCTCCGGCGGCGGCTCGACCTTCTTCAATCTCGCCGTCGACATCTGCGTGAAGGCGAGGACGCCGAGTCCGATCGCTACGGCGGCGCCGATGACGGCGCCGTTATCGCCTCCCGAAATCGCCACTTTCGGCAGGACGAACGCATTCGCCGCCGCGAGGTCGTCGGCGGGCATTGAAAGGCGCGGATCCTGATTTCCCTTCCGCATCATCCGGCGAACAGGCCGAACAGCCCGCCCTTCTTTTTCCTCTTGCTGCGCGGCTGCGGCGCATCGGGCCCGCGCTCGATCTCGCGGTATGCGTCATTGAAGATCTGCGTCACTTCCTTGCCGTTGCGTAGGATAAACTCCGGCGCAATCTGATGAACGATGATCGCGTCGCCCTTGTAGCTGTAGTTGACGATGCTCTCGGCGCCGTCCGGACGGCGGTAGAAGATCGCCGGCGTTTCGACGCCGCGCGGCCATTCAAACGTCGTCGAAACGCCGTCATCGAAGACCCGCGACGGAAGGTTCAGCTTCGAACCCGAATAGGTGTAACGGTCGTTAATCGGCGCCGGCGCCGAAATTGACGGCGCGTCGCCGCCAAGCAGCGCGGGCTCTTCGATGGAAGGGGCCCCGTCGACAGGAATCGATATGCGCAAGAAATAAGTGATCTCGGCGATCGGAGTCTCGGGCGTTCGGCGCTTCGCGGTAAGTTCGAATGTGTAATATCGCTGCGATGTCACGACCATCATGTTGGTCGGTTCGCCTTCGTCGACGGGTTTGACGAAAAGCACGTTTCCCCTCTTGTTCGGCGTCACCTGCCAGGTGAGGGAGTCGCCGAGGGCGACGCTTTCAATCTTTTCCGGCGCAGGAAACTCAATCGCGATCTGGTAGCCGTAATGGCCGACGAGCCGGATCACCTTCTCCGGCGCGTAGACGACTTCACGAATCCGGGGATCGGCGCTCGCCGGCGCGGCGAAGGCTAGCGCGATGGCGATCGCGAGCGGAATGATCCTCATCATGCATGGCCTCGTGCGGCGCGCGCGCCTGTCGATCCGAACCCGCGATAAGCGCGCGACGCGCGGCGAATGTCGGCGACGTTCGCCGCGCCGTCGGTCTCGGATTGGCCGAGCGCCGCGCCGCCAGAGATCGTCGATGCGCGTGAGGGCCCCGCCCCTTCGCCTGCGCTCCGCGAGACCGACGCCACCATATCGACGACGCGCGAATCGGCGGCGGCGGCGCGCTGAATGGAAACGGCCGCTTCGGGCGCGTCATGAAGTCGCCGCCCGACGATCCTTTCCGGCAGCCGCCAGGCCGAAACCAGCCTCGTCGTCGCGGCGATGACCTGTCGGATCAGCATGGCGAAGACGATCGAGGCGACTGCAAGGGCGAAGACTGGGCCTGCGCTGTTGTCGCCGAGCATCTGGTTGCGCGCGATGTCTTCCGTCATCGGCGCCAAAACCGCCAGCGCGCCGGCGCTCGCGAGCAGGGTGAAGACGAGAACGAACGCGCCGCCGACGATCGACCGAAGCCAGCCTTCGAAGAGGCCGCGCGTCCCCGGGAACAGCGCGAACAGAATGAACGCCGGCCCGAGCGCCAACAGGAAGCCGAGCGTAATCTTGGTGACGACAATGACGCCCGCAGAGCCGACGCCAAGAAGAAGCGCGCTGATCCAGAGCATGGTCGGCGCGCTGACGCCCGCGGGCGTTGGTTGCGCGGGCGCCGGCGGGGCGGAGGGCGGCGTTGAAGCGCCCTCGGCGTCTTCGGAGAAGGACTCGACCGTTTGTGCGCCGAGCGGCGTTTGTTGGCCCCAATGGGTCGCAAGATCGGTCATGGCCCCGACGACAGAGTCGAGGTTTTCCGCGACGCTCACGCTCGTCGCCGCGCGTCCGTCGGTCGCGACGCTCATCATCCTCGCGACTTCTTCAGCGCCGCCGGCGATCGTGTTGACGAACACAGTCTGATAAGCGGGCCAGTTCGACGAGAATGCGATGACGAATCCCATGGCGATGAAGCGGCGCACCAGATCGGGAACCGTTGCGCCGCCGCCCATGATGAGCCGATAGCCGTAAACGGCGACATAAATGGTAAGGCCGCCGACGAGCGCGGATGTGAGCCAGCCGTTTTCGCCGAAGAGCCCCTCGTAAGCGCGCGAGACATAGGCGGCGACATGGCAGTCGACGGTCGCCATCAAGGCGGCGATATTGTCATACCGCTCGGCGGCGCAGCGTTCGATCATGGCGCCCCTCCGTTCGCGGTTTTCCGGGCTGCGCGAGGCAAGACAGGCGCGCTCGTATTCGCGGCGACGAGCGGCTCCGCGCCGAGCAGAACGGGCAGCCAGTGCGCGGGGTGATCGCCGACGCGCGCGCGCAGCGCGTCAAGCGCGCGAACCGAGCGCTCACGGCCGGAAAGAATGCGCAGCGCCTCGGGTTCTCCGGCAAGGTCCAGTCGCGCGACGACGCTGTCGGTTCCGGTCTTGATGAGGAAGCAGCGGGACGCTTCGGGGAGCGTCCTGACGATATCAAGCTCATGCGACGTGAGTCCGAATCCGACGCTATAGTCGTCCTCCTGCGCGCGGGGATTGGGCATGAAGATCTGCACGGCGGTCTGTTCGCGGATCGCGCTCGAAATGCGGCTGTCAAGCGCATCGCGGGCGGACTGCGTGCAGAAGCCGACGACGCCGTTGCGCTTTCGAATGGTCTTCAGCCAATCTCGCAGGCGCGCGGCGAAGACGTCGTCGTCGAGCGCCTTCCATCCTTCGTCGATGACGATCAGCGTCGGCGACCCGTCGAGCCGCTCTTCAATCCGCCGGAAGAGATACATCATCGTCGGCGTTCGGATGTCCGGCGCGTCCAAAAGCTCCGTCATGTCGAAACCGATTATGCGCGCGTCCTCGGAAAGCCTGTCCTCCGCATTGTCGAAAAGCCAGGCGAGTTCGCCCTTGCCGCACCAGCGGCTGATGCGCGCGGCGAGGTCGTCGGCTTGTGGCCGGCGAAAGCCGCCGAGGAGTTCCTGGAAATACCGCAACCGACGAAGTTCCGGCGGCTGATCGAAATTCGCGTCCACCGCCTCGCTGATGACGGCGAGTTCTTCGGGTGCGAGCGTCGAACCGGCGCTTTTGGCGAGCTGTCCGACCAAAGCCCGCAGGAATGCGCGCGCGCTCCCGCTGTCTGCGATCTGCAGCGGGTTGAAGCCGGTCGGCCGGCCATGCCGCAGGACTTCGTAGACGCCGCCGATCGCGCGCAGGAAGATTTCGGAGCCGCGGTCCTTGTCGAAAAAAATCGTTCGCGGCGCCATTTTCTGCGCTTGCGCCGTGAGAAAGTTCAACACGACCGTTTTGCCTGAGCCCGAGGGGCCGATGACGAGAAAATTGCCAAGATCGCCTTGGTGGAAATTGAAGAAGTAGGGCGTCGCCGAGGTCGTCTCGAAGACGGTGATCGCC
>JACADX010000123.1 GCA_013389125.1 Parvularculaceae bacterium
GTTACGCATCGTCCTCGGGTCCGAAATTGCGGAAATCGCCCCAGACTGCGTAACCATTGGAAAGAAGAGCGCCAAAATGCGCGTTCCCAACGATGACGTCATCGTGTGCGCGGGCGGCGTTCTACCGACCGACTTTCTGCGATCGATCGGCATTGAAGTCGAAACAAAATTTGGCGCGGCGTAGCGAAAGTCTTGGCGCCGGCCTATTGCCTCGGCTCGCGTCGAAGGGCGACGGGCCAGGGTCCATGAGATTATTGATGGCTCTGCGCCTTGGCCGGTCGCCCCGGCAGCGCTTGACAGCAACCGCCGGATCCCAATCGCACCGGCCTGAAGCTTGGGGGCAACGTCACGCACGAGACGAGGATCTGGTTCATCCATTCGCCGTGTACTTGTCCGAGACATCCCCGCCCAAAGACCATTCATAAGCGGCGCGCCTCGCGCACGGCGAATTGGCGCCCGGTTTTTCCCAGCAATGGCGCACCCGAAGAGATTCGAACTCCTGACCCCCAGATTCGTAGTCTGGTGCTCTATCCAGCTGAGCTACGGGTGCCAATCGCGGTCTGGCGCGAAGGGGCCTTAAAGCCCATCGCGGCTGGGATTGCAAGAACCCGGCGGGCCCTTGAGGGGCCTTTAAGAGGGGCCCCTCGCCAACCCGGAAATCGCCCGCTATAGAGCCGCGCGACGAATTCCCGTAACGAGCAACGCTTCATGAAAATCGCCGGCAACGCCATCCGTCAGGGAATGGTGATCGAATACAAGGGCAAGCTCTGCCTCGTCATCAAGGCGGAGCACCGGACGCCCGGAAACCTTCGCGCCTTCAATCAGATCGAGATGCAGGACATCCAGTCCGGCACGAAATATAATGACCGCTTCTCCGCCTCGGAAATGGTCGAGCGCGCGCGCCTTGAACAAAAGGACCACCAGTTCCTGTACGAGGAAGGCGATCACCTCGTGTTCATGGACAGCGAAAGCTACGAGCAGACGCACATACCGAAGGCGCTTGTCGGCGATCAGGCGGCGTTCCTCGAGCCGAACATGAAGGTCATCATCGAGAGCCATGAAGGCCGCCCGTTGTCCGTCGAACTCCCCGAAACGACGGTTTTGACGATCAAGGAGACGGAGCCGACGGTCAAAGGCCAGACGGCGTCCTCGTCCTACAAGCCGGCGATCCTTGAAAACGGCGTTCGCGTCATGATCCCCCCCTATCTTTCGGAGGGCGAGCGCATCGTCATCCGCATCGCCGACCAGGAATTTGTCGAACGGGCGAAGGCGTAGCGCCGCGCGGGGCGGCTGAGCGTCGACTCGAGGGACTGGGGGACAGGACTCTTTGGCGATGACGATCGACGAGATAAAGACGCGGGTCGCCGAATTCGACCGGAACCCCGGCTGGTATCAGAATATCGACCTCAAGAACGGCATTGTGACGAAAACGCGCCGGATCTGGGGCGAAAAGATCGACCACCCGCGCGAGCGGTGGGAGGCGGTTAGGCCGGCGTTCCCCGCAAGCTTTAAGGGAAAGTCCGTCCTCGACCTCGGGTGCAACGCAGGCTTCTTCAGCTTCGCGGCCGCCGAACGCGGCGCGGCGCGCGTTTGCGGCGTCGACTACAACGAGAAGTTCATCGAACAGGCGCGGTTCGCGAACGAGGTGCGCGGCGACAGGGTCGAGTTTCAGGTCGGAGGCGTGACGCCGATCAATTTCAAGCGCAACACTTTCGACGTGACGATTTGCATCGGGCTCTTGTATCACGTCACGGACATCATGGGCGCGATCATGGAAATAGGCCGCGTGACGAAGGAATACGCCATCGTCGAATCGGCGATTCTCGAGAGCCATGAGGATCATCCGCTCGTTCTCGTCGCCGACCAGAATACGTCAAGACCCGGCACCTGGCATCCGAACATTCCCGCTCTCAAAAAGATGTTTCACCTCGCGCATTTCACCCGTACGGAAACCTTGTTCAAGAAGGACGGACGCGGCGGCATCGTCGCGTGGAAGTGAGGCGCGTTGGCCAGCCCCCTTATCGACGGACTCGCCGCTTCGCCCGACATCTTCATCCACAATTTCGACATCGCGGGCGATCGCGCGCTAATCATTCGTCTCTCGGCGGCGGAGCGGCGCAAAGCGAGCTTTCTGGACGATCGCGTCCTTGGGCCCGGCGTCGAGGGCGGCTGGGCGGCGTGGAGCGACATCGAACCTGCAGCGGCGCGCGCTCCAAAGGCGAAGGCGACTTTCATCTTTCATATCGGACATTGCGGCTCGACGCTTGTCTCCAAGCTGATCGAGGAGGCGTCAGGCGCGCGCACCTTGCGCGAACCGCAGGCGCTGCGGACGTTTGCGACGACCGAGGCGGACCTCTCCGATGGTCTTGCTCTCTGGAGCGAAGCCGAATTCGAAAAGCGCCTCGCGCTCTGGCTCAACGTCGCGTCGAAAGGCGAACAGACGATCGTGAAGGCGACAAGCTGGTGCGGCGCGCTTTGCCGTCGCTCGTCCGGCGCGGCGCTTTTCTGCTGCTCAAAGCCCGACGCCTATATCGCGACGATGCTCGGGGCGGCGAACAATCCGATCGATCTGAAGCTCAACGCGCCGATCCGCCTCCGGCGCCTTCGCCGCCTCTGCGGCACTGATGTCGCGCGCCTTGCCGATCTCTCAATGGGCGAACTCGCCGCGATGAGCTGGGCGGCCGAAGCAGCGACGATGGCGGCGCCCGACCCGGCGCGCTTTCACGCGATCGAGTTCGACTCGTTCCTCGCAAAGCCCGCCGAGGGGCTCGCGGCCGCCATGGCGCATCTCGGCCTCCCTGCGGACGCTGCGCGCATCAAGGCGGCGCTCGCCGGGCCCTTGATGCGCACCTATTCGAAGGACGCAACCTTCGACTATTCGCCCGAAGACCGGCAGGGCTTCCTCGCCGAATACCGCGCCGCGCATCAAGGCGAGATCGCACGCGGGATGAAGTGGCTCGACGCGGCGGCGAAGGCGCACGCGTCTGTCGCGGCGGGGCTCGCGCGTTTCAGCTGATTGGTTGCGCGCCGCGTCGCCCTCTCCTACCTACAGCCCATGACCGAGACCCCGCTTTTCACTGTCCAGATCGTGCCCGTGACGCCGTTCGAGCAGAACTGCTCGATCATCAGGGCTGCGTCCGGGAAAGCCGCCGTCGTCGATCCGGGCGGCGAGCCGGAGAAGATCCTCGCCGCGGCGGCGAAGATCGGCGCGACGATCGAGAAGATCTGGCTGACGCACGGCCATCTCGACCATGCGGGCGCGGCGATGGCGATCCAGCGCGCGACGGGCGCGCCGATCGAAGGTCCGCAGAAGGAGGAAGTCTTCTGGCTGTCGCAGATCCGCGAGTCCTGGCGCCGGTTCGGCATCGAGGACGGCGAGGACTGCACGCCGGATCGCTGGCTTGAGGACGGCGACACGCTTGAGCTTGACGGGATCGTCTTCGAGACCGTCTACACGCCGGGCCACACGCCCGGCCATATCGTGATCTTCAATCGCGCGGCGAAGATCGCCTTCGTCGGCGACGTACTGTTCGCGGGCTCGATCGGTCGCACCGATTTTCCGCGCGGCGATCATGCAACGCTCATCCGCTCGATCACGGAGAAACTCTGGCCGCTTGGCGACGACATGCGCTTTGTTCCGGGCCACGGACCGATGTCGACCTTCGGTCGCGAGCGGCAGTCCAATCCCTTCGTCGCCGACAGGATCACCGGCTACGCCGGCGCGAAAACGACGGCGCCGGACGAAATCGCCCAGAAAACGACGAAACGCTGGCAGTAGGCCGCTCGCGATCTTAA
>JACADX010000384.1 GCA_013389125.1 Parvularculaceae bacterium
CGTCGTGTTCGGCCGCGCACGGCGCAATCCCGCCCTTGAAATCGCCGACATGAATAATGAACGGATAGGAACCGTCCCTGATGAGCGGGATCGCCTCGGCGAGCATCGCCTCGTCTTCAGGGGCGTAAGGGGCGTCTCCGATGACGACGAAAGAAAAGGCGCCGTCCGCCGGCGGCGCTGTGTCGGTCGCGGCGTGTTCCGTGGCGCATGCGGCGAGCGCGAGCGCGCTTAGGGCGAAGCCGCCCCGTCGCGCCATTTCCATTAACCGGCGGACTCGTTTCGAACGCTCGGAATTGCGCATGGAATTACGTCAACCGGCGTTTGAGATAGTCACGGAGCTGGCCTCCAAGTTCCGCGTTCTTGAGGCCGAGATCGAGATTCGCCATGAGCCAGCCGAGTTTTGATCCGCAGTCCAGAATGGCGCCTTCGCAGATGCAAGCGTGAAACTTCTGCTTCGAGTTCAGCTTGTTCATCGAATCCGTGAGTTGGATTTCGCCGCCGGCGCCTTTTTCCTGCGTCTCAAGCAGGTGGAAGATGTCGGGTTGCAAGATATAGCGGCCGATTATCCGGAAATTCGATGGGGCGGCCTCGGGCTTCGGCTTTTCAACCATGCCGCTCATTTCAATCAAATTGCCTTTGCGAGCCTTCGGCGCGATGACGCCGTATTTTGACGTTTCCTCACGCGGCACTTCCTCGACCGCGACAAGATTGCCGCCGACCGTTTCGTAAGCGTCGACCATCTGACGGAGAAATCCCGGCTTGTGCGGCGCGATCTCATCGGGCAAAGACACGGCAAACGCCTCGTCGCCGACAATCGCGCGCGCGCACCAGACGGCGTGGCCGAGGCCGAGGGGCGCTTGCTGGCGCGTATAGGATAGATCGCCCGCCCGTGGGATCGTCTTTTCGACTTCGGCAAGGATGTCGGTTTTCGCTTTCGCCTTCAGCGTCGTTTCAAGCTCGAAGGCGTGATCGAAGTAATCCTCGATTGCGGTCTTGCCTCTGCCGGTCACAAGAATGACGTGCTCGATGCCGGCGTCGCGCGCTTCGGCGACCACATAATCGATGAGCGGCCGATCGACGACGGGAAGCAGTTCCTTCGGGATCGACTTCGTCGCCGGAAGCACCCGCGTTCCAAGGCCGGCGACCGGAATGACGACTTTTCTGATGCGCTTATGCATGATCTGTCCTGAAATCTAGTGCGGGACCTTATTGACGGGGCTTTCGCCAAGATCAATCGCCTCGCTGATCGGCTCAAGCGGCTCCGGCTCGACTTTTAGGATCGCCTCAAGCGCCGCAAGACGCCTTGCCGCGTTCTGCGCGATGTCATGATAGAAAAGGTTGAAGGGCTGCACCCGCCATTTCGCGCCGAACCAGTCGCCGCGCCGCAAGATTCGCCTTTTCGGCGTGTCGACGAGCAGGATGCCGCGATCGCACCGCGCGCCGACAGCCTTGGCGATGCCCGCCGGCGCGGCGCCGGGCGCGATCCCGGTCGCGGATGCCGCGCCGACATTTTTCTCCGCAGGCTGATAGTCCGCGTCCGCGGACCAAGACAGCGGATTGACGCAGACGAGAGCATCGCCTTTCGACGAAGCGAGGCGCCCGTCCGCGCGCCACACAAGCGTTCGGTCGCGCACGCGCGCCATCTCCTCGTCGAACCGCTCTTCAAAGTCGACATACGAGATGAGGCAGCGGACCATCTCGGCCGCGCCGCAGACCGGCATCGGCGGCGAGAGTCCGTCGAGAAATTCCGCGCTCACCGATGCGCCGATCGCATAGGCGGCGACGAGCCGGCGGCGCAGAGGATTGATCTCACCCTGGAATTGATCGCGAAGGAGGCCCTGTACATGAAGGGCGCCTTGCCCATAGCCGACGAGAATGAGCGGCCGGGCCGGATCGCGCTCGGCGACAAATTGCTGAAAGGCGCGCCGCACGTCGGAATAGGCGAGCTCCCGCGCGGCAAGCCCGTCATATTTGTGGGTGAACTGGGAAAAGAGGGTCGCCTCGCGATACCGCGGCGCCCAGATGTCGGCGATCGCCGAAAACGGCCCGGCCTCATTCGGCGCGGCGATGACCCGGCGGACGTGATCGGCATTCGGGTCGTCGATCGGCGCATTCCACCCCTTGCGCCGGTAAAAAGCGGTCGAATGGACGTAAAAAACGTCCGCCGCTTTTCGCGGGGCGCTCGCGTTCGGGCGAAGGAGCCAGGCGGACGGGGCGGCGTAATCGGGCGCGGGCGGCGGCTCGATGGTCTGAAAGGGCGTCCTCGGGGTCGCGAGGAAGCGAACGATGCCGTCCTGAAATATGGCGGCGAAGGCGGCGGCCGACAGCGCGGATACTGCCATTGCGGCATACCCGACCCTTCGCCATGTCCTTTTTGTCATCAAACGGGCGCCTTCGATTCGGAATGTTCGAACCATAATCGCTCATTTGCGCCTGACAAACGGGGAACCGCGTCGTTCTCCGATTGCGAAGCGCGCAAATGCTCTGGTAAGCGATCGGCAAGGGCCGACGGTTAGCGTAGCGGCTGGGTAGAGATTCCGATGACCGAGACTGACGGGCCAAAGACCGAGCCAAGCGAGGCGACGCCGCCGATGACGGCTCCGCTCGTTCGACCGCGCAAGCAGCGGCTTCTTTCGGGATTGCGTTCGAGCTTTATCGCCGGCGTCGTCGTCGCCGCGCCGCTCGCGATCACCGCCTATATTGTCTACTGGTTCGTCACTGGCCCGATGAGGAATCTCGACCTCTTCGTGCGCAACATGCTGCCGGCGGGCGA
>JACADX010000411.1 GCA_013389125.1 Parvularculaceae bacterium
GATCTGCGCCGCGGCGGCGAGCTTCGAAGTCGTCGCGATCGGAATCGCCAATCAAAGAGAAACGACGGTCGTCTGGGACCGGAAGTCGAATGCCGCCATTCATAATGCGATTGTCTGGCAGGACAGGCGGACGGCGGATGTTTGCGCCGCGATGAAGAAGGCCGGAAAGGAGGATGCGGTTCAGCGAAAGACAGGATTGCTGCTTGATCCGTATTTTTCCGCAACCAAACTCGCCTGGATTTTGGACAACGTCGACGGCGCGCGCGGGCGTGCGAAGCGCGGCGAGCTGGCGTTCGGCACGATTGACAGTTTCATCCTCAGCAGGCTGACCGGGGGCGCGCATCTGACGGATGCGACGAATGCAAGCCGAACGAGCCTCCTTGACGTCGTAAAGGGCCGCTGGGACGAAGAACTCTTGGATCTTTTCGACGCGCCCTCTTCAATCCTGCCGGAGACGCGCGACAACATAAGCGAATTCGGTTCGACTGACCCTTCGCTTTTCGGCCGGTCGATCCCGGTCTTTTCAATGATCGGCGACCAGCAGTCTGCGGCGATCGGACAGGCGTGTCTCGAACCAGGCGACATCAAGAGCACTTACGGCACCGGCTGCTTCGTCATCGCGCCGACTCGGGAATTCACGCTTTCGAAGAATCGTCTGCTCACCACGATCGCCCGTCGAATTGGCGGGAAAATCTCGTATGCGCTCGAGGGTTCGATCTTCGTCGCCGGCGCGGCCGTCCAATGGCTTCGGGATTCCCTGCAAATCATCAATTCGTCGGCGGAGACGGAGTCGCTGGCGCGTTCCCTATCGTCGAACAACGGCGTCTATCTTGTGCCGGCGTTTGCAGGGCTCGGCGCGCCGCATTGGGCGGCTGACGCGAAAGGCCTCATCTGCGGCTTGACGCGCGGCGCGGGACGGGCGGAGATCGCGCGCGCAGCGCTCGAATCCGTCGCCTATCAGACCGCCGATCTCATGGATGCGATGGCCGCCGACGGCGCGCCCTGCACGACGCTTAAGGTTGACGGCGGCATGGTCGGCAATGACTGGCTGATGCAGTTTCTCGCCGACATCCAGGACGCGCCGGTCGATCGGCCGGCGATCATGGAGACGACCGCGCTCGGCGCCGCCTTTCTCGCAGGCGTCAAAGCGGGAATTTACGGATCAATCGACGATATCGCCGGATTGCGAAAGACAGAGCGCGTCTTTCGGCCGGCAATGTCGCGGCCGGACCGTGATCGGCTGCGGGCCGAATGGCGCAAGGCGCTTGATCGGGCGCTTCGCTGATGTCGTTTGAGGCGGTCAAGGTTCCTCAGCCTTGACGCCGCAACGCCAGCGCACGCGAGGCTAAAGCCCGGCGGGAAGGCGACCTTCGAACTCAAGTTCATAGGGGCCGGTCATGATCACGTGATCGTCGTCGCGCCATTCGATCGCGAGAAGGCCTCCGTCGAGTTCGACGGTCGCCTTTCGATCCGTGAGCCTGCGGCGGTTCGCTGCGACGACGGCCGCGCACGCCGCAGTGCCGCACGCCTTGGTGATGCCCGCGCCGCGCTCCCATACGCGAAGCCGAATGAAATGCCTTCCCCGCACCTCAGCGACCGAAACGTTTGCGCGCTCCGGGAACATCGGGTGATTTTCGATCATCGGGCCGAATTTATCGAGCGCCTGCGCGGCGGCGTCCTCGACAAAGAAGACGCAGTGCGGATTGCCCATATTGACGGCGGACGGCCCCCAGAGAACCGGTTTATCGATCGGACCGAGCTTGATATCGACGAAGCGCGTGTCCTGGATCTCTTCGGACAGCGGGATCTCTCTCCAGTGGAATTTCGGCGCGCCCATGTCGACGGCGATGCGCCCCGATCCTGCGCGCTCGGCCGCGATTTCGCCCGACAGCGTTCCAAAGCCGACGGCCTGTTCGCCCGATTCGTCCATCAAGATTGCGCCGACGCACCGGGCCGCATTTCCGCACGCGCCGACTTCCGAGCCGTCGGCGTTCCAAACGCCCATGAACGGCGCGCCGCGTTCTTCAATTGTGATCACCTGATCGCAGCCGATTCCGCTCTTGCGGTCCGCAATCGCGCGCGCCGTTGATGCGGTCATCCTGGCCTTCGACTTTCGAAGGTCAACAACGACGAAATCGTTGCCAAGGCCGTTCATCTTCCTGAAGGGCAGGCCGGAAAGCGACACGCAGTACCTTTCTGGGCATGGGTGGCGAACTGACGCTAATATAGTTCGATCGTTCCTGTTATTCGAGACCCAGCGATTGCAGCGCCGCCGCGCGCCGCGCCTTCGCTTCCACGCTGAGGCCGTGATCGGTTTTCTCCCAGTAGGACGGGCGTGTCGCCAATTGGTAAAGCGCGCGCCAGGCGGCGGCGGACATCATCAGCCAATAGAATGGAACGAGAAGAGCGGCGGGACACAGACGAGCAAGGCCCCGTTGCAGCGGCGCTCCCGCGGCGAGCGCCAGAAACGCGATATTTCCGGCAGCAAGGGCCGCGGCGAGAGCGCCTTCGCCCCAGGTCGGCAGGCCGGCCTGCGGCGCGAAATCCGTGGCGGCCGTCAGAAACGCCAATAGCCAAAGGATCGGGTTCGCCAATGCGGCAAAGGCCGTCCCTCCGATGAACAGGTCGACAGACAGCGCGCCGCGCCAGCCGCTGAATTTCATGTCGCGGCGATGAACGAGCCAGGTTTGCAGAAAACCCTTCATCCAGCGCGTTCGCTGTCGCATCCAGTTTCCGAATGCGCAGTTCGCCTCCTCGAACGTCGTCGAATCGATCACCGCCGTCCGATAGCCGCGTCGGGCAAGACGAAGTCCGAGATCGGCGTCTTCGGTCACGTTGAACGGATCCCAGCCGCCGACTTCGATGAGCGCATCGGTTCGAAAGATATTCGACGTGCCGCCAAGCGGGACCGGCGCGCCTCGGCGGTCGAGAGCGGGCAAAAAATGATCGAACCACAGGCAGTATTCGAGCGTGAACAGGCGCGTGAGCCAGTTCTCATCCGGGTTGTAGAAATTGAGCTTCGCCTGGACGCAGGCGAGATTTTCGTCTGCAGCGGCGAATGCTTCGGCGGCGATCCGCAATTGGTCTTTTTCCGGTTCATCTTCAGCGTCATAGATGACGATGAGGTCGCCGCGCGCGCAGTGTAGACCGTAATTGCAGGCTTTCGGCTTGGTCTGCGGATGGGATGGCGGAACGATGACGATATCGCTGGAGTTCTTTAGGCCGAGTCTAAGCGCTTCGCTCAGCGTCGGCCGGTCTGACTCCTCAAGCAAAATCTTGAAGTCGATTTTCGACCGCGGATAATTGAGGCGCTCAATGGCGCGCACAAGACCCGGCAAAGCGCTGGCCTCACGGAATAGGGGGGCGAGGATCGTGACGACCGGAAGCTCGCTGTCCGCGAGGGGTGCGCGCTTCATCGCCTGTCGCGACGATTGCGCCACAGCGGCAAGAGACAGTCTGACCGCGGCGAGACCGAGAAATGCGGTCGCTGCAATGAACGCCATGGCGAGAAAAACAAGCGACGGCGCGATAGC
>JACADX010000370.1 GCA_013389125.1 Parvularculaceae bacterium
CTCTAGGGCTTCGCGCCATGATTCGGAATCGGGGCGCTTGCTCTAATCCTTGTTTGTCGCGGCGTTTACGCGCTGAACCGCGCGCGCTTCAGCGCACGCCGCTCCAAGGCCGGCGCTTCGCCATTCCGGCTCGTCCCGGCGCAAACCTCGAACCTGCGCGCCGCGCCATGATCCGCCAATTGAAGGAAAGACGGAATCCGGTCCGCGCCGGCTGAAGCGGAGAGGGCTACGCCGCGCGAAGCTTTCGCAGGACCAGCGACTTTTTCGGCGCGCCGGCGCCGGCCCCGCGCGCGTCGCCAAGGCCGGCGCGCGCGATGATGTCGCGCGCCAGCATCGGCGCTTCGGAGCGGAACATCGTCTTGCCGTCAGCGTCGACATAGATGACGAAGAAGCCTTCCTCGGCGTCCATCGCATGGCGCAGGAGCGAGGCGTCGAGCCAGTCCATTTCCTCGCCATTTTTCGTCGGCCGGCTTTGTCCGTAGACCTCGATAACCGAAACGTCGGCGCTGATGAGCGCTGCGATCGCCGGCTTCAGGAGCCGGCTCTGCATGCGGCAGGCGTTATGGTTGGCGGTCGGGCCGATGACGAAGAGCGTGTTCTTCGGCGAAAAACGCTTCGGCTCGACGTCCTTCAAGGCCGCTTTGAGGGTTTCTGCGGGGATAGGCCCGCGCGCGGCGAAATACGCGATCGCGCCGAAGATGATGCAGGTCGCCAGGATGAGCAGCGTCAGGCCCATGTCCCAAAACTAGCCGAACGTCGTTGCCCAGGCGTTAACGAATTTTCCCCGAATGCCGGCGAATGGCGGTTCCGCAGCGGCGCGCCGGCCCGAAAAGCGTCAATAAAGCGGCCTGTTAAGGCCGCGCCGCCAGGCGATCGTTCGGGCGACGCCGTCGGCGAGGCTTGTCTTCGGCTGATAGCCGAGAAGCGCCCGCGCCTTCGAAATATCGGCCCAGGTGCGCTCGACGTCGCCTTTCTGCATCCCCTTGAAGACCTTCTTCGCCTCGATCCCGAGCTCCTTTTCAAGAAGCGACACGAGCGTCATCAGCTCTTCAGGGCGGTCATTGCCGAGATTGAAGACGCGGTGATAGGCGTCGGCCTCGCCGGGCGGCCTCGCGGCGGCCGCCAGGACGCCGGCGACGATGTCGTCGACATAGGTGAAATCGCGGCCCATCCGGCCCTCGTTGAAGATCTCGATCGGCTCGCCTTTCAGCATTTTTTCGGTGAAAATGAGATACGCCATGTCGGGCCGCCCCCACGGTCCGTAAACGGTGAAAAACCGCAGGCCGGTCAAGGGCAGAGCGTAAAGCCGCGCATAGGAGGCGGACATCGCCTCATTGGCCTTCTTGGTCGCGCCGTAGAACGACACCGGCTCGTCGACGCGATCTTCCTCCGAAAACGGCGTTTTCCGGTTGGCGCCGTAGACGGACGACGAGGACGCGTAGACGAGATGCGGAATCTTGAGCTTGCGCCCAAGCTCCATAATCGAAAGGTGTCCGACAAGGTTCGACCGCGCATAGGCGAACGGGTTTTCGATCGAATAGCGGACGCCCGCCTGCGCCGCGAGGTGGATGATGAGGTCAAAGGGTCCCGGCGCCGCGTTCAGAACCGCGTCGTAATCGGCGATGTCGACCTCCTTGAAGGCGAAGCCCTTGCGCGGCGCGAGCCGCTCAAGCCGCGCGCGCTTCAAGGCCGTCGCGTAATAGTCGTTGACGTTGTCGAGGCCAACGACGTCATCGCCTCGATCAAGAAGCGCCAAGGCGGTCGCCGCGCCGATGAATCCCGCCGCCCCTGTCACCAATACGCGCATCGGCCCTTCCGCAAGCTTGTGTCACTTTCCCTTCGGCCCGGCGAGAACCTCGTCATAAAGCCCCGCCGGCAGCGTCCGCCGTCTATGCAGCATCACGGCGGCGATGGCCAGCATAGCGGCGGCGATCGCGTAGAAGGCGAGCGCCGGATCGGCGCCGCTATCCGTGATGGCGAATGTCGCCAGCGACCCGGGGATTGCGAAGGCGGCGTTGGCGAAGGTTCCCGCCGCCATGATGCGCGCGCGGACGGTCGGCGGGGCGCGCCGCTGAACGGCGGCCTGCAGGGGCGCGATATAGACCCCCATCAGCGCCGAGACGGTGATGAACAGCGCGACAAGGAGGACGCCCGCCGGCGTCGTCACCAAATCCATCGCGGTCAGAAGTTCGCCGGCGGGCGCGGCGACCAAGGGCGTCAGCGCTGCGATCAGGAGGCTGATCGCGCCCGCAGCGCCGACCGAAGCGGCAGAAAATCCGAGCCCTGAGCGCCCCTTGGCGAGGCCCGCCGCGAAGATCGCGCCGACGCCGGCGCCGATCGCGAAGAGCCCGTTAAGGACCGTTGCGACCAGCGCGTCGGCTCTTAAGGAGTCGCGCGCGTAAAGCGGCGTGATCACCGTCACCGCTGTCGACAAGAGGAAGAACACGGCGACGCCGAGTAGCGGCGGCGCGACGCCGCGCGAGGTGCGCACGAATCCGATCATCCGCGCGGTCTGGGCGAGCCAGTTGAAGTCGATGCGAAGATCGGCGTCATTCGCGCCGGCCCGAAGGGTTCTGAGCGCCGCGAGCCAGCCGATTGTCGATGCGGCGATCAGCACGACGCTGACCAGCATGCGGCCGTTTTCGCGCACGATCAGCGACCCGCCGACCATGTAGCCGAAAAGAATGAACGAATAGAGCCCCGCATTGCAGATGCCGTTGCCGCGAACAAGCTCGTCGGGGGCGAGATATTTCGGCATGGCGCTCGTCCGGACCGGGGAAAAAAACGCCGACTGCGCGCCCATCGCGAACAGCATCAGGATCGCAAGCGTTCCGGAGCCGGAAAGGAACGCGCTTGCGGCGATCAGCATCAGAATGATTTCGACGAGCTTCGTCCGCCGGAACATCATCGACGTCTCGTATTTGTCGGCGAGCTGTCCGGCGACCGGCGAGAACAGCATGATCGCAAGCGGCAAGAGCGCCCCGATGAACGGCATCGCGTTGTCGGGCTTGCCGAAATCGGGCGCCGGGATGACGCCGAAGGGTATCCCGATCAACAGCGACTGGCGAAGCACGTTGTCCGAAAGCGTTCCGAACGACAACGCGACCCACATCGGCCAGAAACGGCGCTGCAGGAAAAGCGGCGGCGGTCGGTCTGTCAAAGCGGACGCGCCCCTTCAGCGCTTGGCGTTGGGCTTCGGGTCGGGGAGGGGCGGCGCGAGTCGCCCTGCCGCCTCCCGGCCGATCAGCGCAAGCGAGCGCCGTTCGATGGTTTCTTCAAGCTGAGCCATGAAGATTTCCTTCTCGAGTCCCGCCGGGATCGGATCGAGGAATTCAATGACCGCCTCGCCTGGGACGAGCCGCCAGTCCTGCTGCGGCCAATGGCGTCCGAGATTGGTTGCGACCGGCACGGCCGGGCAGCCGTAGGCGGCGTACATGTGATAGACGCCGCGCTTGTAGCGATAGCGCTCGCCGACCGGCGCGAGATGGCCTTCGGGGTAGATGAGAATGCGTCGGCCGTCCGCTTGCGCTTTCTTCAGTTCGTCATCGACAAGGCGCGCGCGCGCATAGGCGCCGCCGCAATTGTCGACGACGATCGCCCCCATCTTGCGCAGGATCCCGCCGAGCATCGGGAACTTTTCAAGATGATCGCCGGTGACGAAGGCGAGGTCGTAGAACTGCGAGAACATGACGATGCCGTCGCCCCAGCTCTGGTGCTTGGCGGCGATGATGCAGGCGCCGGCCGGCAGTCGTTCCTTGCCGCGAATGACGATGCTGACGCCGCCGATCCATCGCAGCCAGAACTGCATCACGCGGGTGTAGGCGAGAATCCACAGCATGATCGGCTTGCGGCTCGGAATGAGGATGAGCGGCGCAGCGGTGACGGCGAAGAAGCCGGACGTCAGCCAGTAGGCGGTCTGGAAAGCGACGCTGCGCATCATTTTCACCGGTCAGTCGGCGGTCGGCTGCATGACGGCGAGCGCGGCTGCGGCGAGATCACCCGCATGGCGCGAAAGCGGGCCTTCGAGCCGCCCGTAATGGATTTGCAGCGCGGTCTGGAGAACGACGCCGAGCGCCATTCCCGCGACGAGCGCCGGCGCCGCCTTCGCGATCTCGCGGCGTTTGACGGCCGCCGCGATAATGTCTTCGACAGCCGTCACCGGGTCATCGACGCCTTCCGGAGTCGGCAGGAACCGGTGCGTGTAAAGCAGGTGGAACGTGAATAGCGGGAAATCCGCGTCGGCGGTTCGACAGTAAGCATTGACGACCGCCGCCGTTTGGTCGGCAATCCCCTGCTTGTCGCGCGCTGCCGCGCGGACCAGCGCCGCGAGCTTTTCATGGATCGACAGGAACATCGCGGCCGCAAGCGCGTCTTTCGAGTCGAAATGACGGTAGATCGCGCCTTCCGAGACGCCTGCCGCCTTGGCGATTTCGCGCGTCGTCGCGGCGTCGACGCCATTGGCGACGAAAAGGTCAAGGGCGGCCCGCTCGATCCTCGCTTTGGTGCCGCGTTCTTCGGCCGGCGCGTCTCCGGCCGCCGATTTCTGCTGTGCAGCCGCCATCGACATCTCCAATAGTGAGCGCTCACTCACATAGGGAGCCCGGGGCTCGCCGTCAAGGCGAACGCAAACGCGCGGGCGGAGCCAGAAACGCCGTTATTCGCCGCCGCTTGTGTCCACATCACCCCGGCGCGGCGGGTCGACGGTCGAGGAAACGGGCGATGTCGTCCTGGGTGCTTTCTTCCATCATGTTTCGCGCCATGACGTCGCCGGCGAAGGCGTAAGCCTCGGCGAGGGGCATTTGTCGCTGGCGGCCGAACATCCCCTTGCCATGTCGGATCGCTGCGGCGTTCTTCGACAAGATTATTTCCGCCTTTCCGGCGACGGCCGCGTCAAGCTCAGCATCCGGCGCGATTTCATTGACGAGGCCCCAGTCAAGCGCGGTCTGCGCATCAATGAATCTTCCGGTCACCAGCATGTCGAATGCGCGCCTGGGCGAAATCGCGCGCGACAGCGCGACGGCGGGGGTCGAGCAGAATAGGCCGAGATTGACGCCTGAAACCGCGAACCGCGCCGTCGTCGCCGCGATGGCGAGGTCGCAGGCGGCGACGAGCTGACAGCCGGCGGCGGTCGCGACGCCCTGCACCCGCGCAATCACCGGAACCGGCAGCGCGGCGATCGCCATCATCACGTCGGAACATTTCCCAAAAAGGGCGCGATAAAAGGTGTCGCGCGGGTTGGCCCGCATTTCCTTGAGATCGTGCCCGGCGCAAAACGACTTTCCCGCGCCGGCGAGGACGACGCAGCGGACGCGCGCGTCGTTCGCGACCGCTGCGAGTTCATGCGCCAGCGCATCGAGCAACGCTTCCGACAGCGCGTTGAATTGCTGCGGCCGGTTGAGCGTAAGCGTGACTTTTGCGCCCTCGTCCTCGCGCAGGAGAATCGGCTCGATCGAGCGATCGGCTGTCATCAGGGCTCCTTTCCGCATCGTTCCTCGGCCACCCCGCTCTTACTCGCCAAAGGTCGCAGGGAGAAGAGAGCCGGGCCCGCCGCCGTTCGAATTGTCGTAAGGCGTCGGCGGATTTGGCAGGGTCCGGTCTTGCGCGCCGGTCAATCCCTTTCCAGATTGATATTGTCCGCTCGCGAGGCGCTGCGCAAAGCGCGGCTGCGGCTTTGTTGTTGATTTCAGTCAAGCGAGCGGGGCCGCAAAGGGCGCAATACTCGTCCAGTCGCACAAGGAGAGCGTCAGATGCCCGTGAAAAAGATCCTCGCTCCCGTTCAAAACGCCGACTCTGCTGTGGCCGGCCTTAAAGCCGCGATAGCGCTCGCGCGCCGTCATAAGGCGCATATCGACGCGCTCCACATTCGTCAGCGTCCAAATATTCCGGCAAGCGGCTATTATCCTGTCGGCGTCATCTTCGTTGACGAGCATGTCGCGGAGATCAAGGAGGCGCTCGGGATCGAGGCGAACCGTCTCAAGGAAATTTTCGACCGCGTGATGAAGGAGGCGGGCGTTCCCGTTCTCGCTTCCGCCGCGCATCGCGACGACGCGGGCGCAACCGCGTCCTGGCGCGATCAGGCTGGCATCTTGCCGTTCGACATTTCGGCCGCCGCGCGGGTTGCTGACATCGTTGCGTTCGGCAAAGCCTCAGACGATCAGGGATATCCGGACGCCGGCCTAATTGAAGAGGCGATATTCCAGTCGGGCAGGCCGGTGCTGATCGCGGCGCCCGGAAAACTCGAGCGGACGCCGCGGCGCATTGTCGTCGCCTGGAACGGCGGCCGCGAGGCGGCGCGGGCCCTCGCGGCGGCGATGCCGCTTTTCGAAGAAGCCGAAGCTGTGGCGGTCGTCAGCATCGGGCCCATTCCGGCGGACCTTGAAGGGCCGGAAAAGGCGGCCGAGCTGTTGCGTCTCCATGGCGTCAAGGCTGACGCCGTCCGGCGAACGCCGGCGGGCGCGGCCGAAGACGATCTTGTCGCTGCGGCGACCGAGGCGCGCGCGGACCTCATCGTCATGGGCGCTTATTCGCATTCGCGCTGGCGCGAACTCGTGCTTGGCGGGTTTACGCGGCGGATGTTGAAGCAGGCTGAGTTTCCGCTGCTCCTTGCGCATTGAGCGAGGGACTGAAATAGACGCAGCGTCAGGAATTTGATTCGCTCGTCGGATGGCGCACCGGGAATTCACGATCACTGTCCGTGTTTACTACGAGGACACGGATTTTTCGGGCGTCGTCTATCACGCGCGCTATCTGCATTTTTTCGAGCGCGGCAGGACCGAGGCGCTGCGATCCTGCGGGGTCTCGCATACGTCCCTTCTCGCCCGCGACGAGCCGCTCGCCTTCGCGGTACGGCGGATGACGATCGACTGGCTCGCGCCGGCGCGGATCGACGATCTCCTTGAGGTCTCGACCCGCTTCATTGAGGTCAAGGGCGCGCGCATGCTGGTCGTGCAGGAAATGCGGCGTCAGGACCAGATCATCGCCCGCGCCGAAGTCGAGGCGGCCTGCATGAATCGCCTCGGCCGGCCGCGCCGCCTGCCGCAGGAGGTCGTCGCCCGGCTCGGGTCCGGCGGGAATTGAGGGTTCCGGCTCCAGCTTTCCTTAACCAAGCGGCTCCTAGGGTCGCGAACGGCTGAGGACAGGGCGCCCGCAATGGCGGCGGCACGGACGATCGAAGACGCCTGACGCGCCTCGAAGGCGCACGGCAACAATTTCGACGCGCTGCGCCTTGCGGCGGCGTTCGCCGTCATCGTTTCGCATAGCTTTGAAATAGTCGGCGGGCCGCCCGAGAGCGAGCCGCTGCGGGTTCTGACGAACGGCGATTCAAGTCTCGGCCGCGTCGCCGTCATGACGTTTTTCGTGTTGAGCGGCTTCCTCCTGACTTGCAGTTATCGCTCCGATCCGTCGCTCGCCGCCTTCGCGCGAAAGCGTGCTCTGCGCATCGCGCCGGCGCTTGCCGCGGTCGTCCTCTTTTCCATTTTTGTCATTGGTTTCGCCGCGACGACGCTTTCGCCTCGCGACTATTTCAGGTCGGAGGAGACGTGGCGCTATCTCGCCAATCTGGCTTTCTACACAGGTTTTGATTCGCTACCTGGCGTCTTCGCCGATGCGCCGATCGCCGGCGTCGTCAACGGCCCCCTATGGACGCTGAAGATCGAAGTCCTTTGCTACGCGACGTTGGCGGCCGCCGGCGCGACGCGACTTCTGCGGTCCGGCGCCGTCGCGGCCATGGTCGTTCTCTTGTATGTCGCGAGCGCGTTTCTCGGCGCCGGCGCGCATGGAGGAGCCCTCTATTATCTGGAGCAGTATGCGGATCTCGCGCGGTCGTTCTTCGCGGGCTCGCTGTTCGCGCTTTTGGGGTCCCGGATTGCGCTGTCGCGGAACACGGCCCTTCTCGCGCTCGCCGGACTCGCCGTCGCGGCGCCATACGGCCTTCTCAGCGAAGTTTTTCCCTTTCTCGGCGGCTATCTCGTATTCTGGCTCGGATTCGCGCATCTCGGCGCAGTCCGGCGCGCAGGCCGATAGGGTGATTTTTCCTACGGCCTTTATCTCTGGGGCTGGCCGGCGCAGCAGATCGTCGAGACGACGATTTCGCAGCCGCATTGGCTCGGCAACATTCTGCTTGCAACCCCGCTCGCGCTCGGTGCGGCGATCCTCAGCTGGCGGCTCGTCGAAAAGCCGGCGCTCGCCTTAAAGCCGCATCCGGCGGCGCCATTAAACTTCCGAAAGCAAGTCCTCGCCGCTCAAAAGGCTTTGCCGCTCAGGTCCGAAGCCGCTATCAAAACCCGAATGACCGACTGACGGCGCGTTCGCCCTAAAGGCGGGTTGCGCCGGGCCTCTATTTGCGCGCTGACGGGGATGCGATCCTGGAAGGCCGCAAAAAAGGCGCATAGAAACCTCATCCCGGGGCCGTCCGGTCCGCGTCAGCTAACGTGCAGGGGATTTGAAGAATGGAAGCAGAAGTCGCCGCGGCGGCGGGAACTACGATCGGCGGCGAGTTCAGCCTTTGGAGCCTCTTTCTCTCGGCCGGACTCGTCGTCAAGGTCGTCATGGGGATCTTGATCTTCGCCTCGGTCTGGTCGTGGGCCGTGATTATTGACAAGTCCCTGCTTTTTGGACGCCTGAAGTCGAAATCGGCGCGATTTGAAGATCAGTTCTGGTCAGGCCGCCCGCTCGATGAGCTTCACCGCAAGCTCGGCGACAAGGGCGATCACCCGATGGCGCGCGTCTTCACGGCGGGAATGACCGAATGGCAGCGCGCTAAAGATCTCGGGCGCACCGAAGGACTAGTCGCCGGCGCGAAGGATCGCATCGAAAAAGTGATGAATGTCGTCGTTGCGCGCGAACTCGAAGGCGCGGAACGCAATCTCGGCATTCTCGCGACGATCGGATCCGCGGCCCCGTTTGTCGGCCTCCTCGGCACGGTCTGGGGCATCATGACCGCCTTTCAGGCGATCGCCGCAACAAAGGACACAAACCTCGCCGTTGTCGCGCCGGGCATCGCCGAGGCGCTGTTTGCGACGGCGCTCGGTCTCCTCGCCGCCATTCCGGCGGTCGTCGGTTATAACCGCTATTCCGCGGCGCTTAATTCCTATGCCGTCCGCTTGCAGGGCTTTGCCGACGAGTTCGCGGCGATCCTCTCCCGGCAGCTCGACGAAAGGTCTCGCTGATGGGCGCGTCGACAAGCGCCGGCGCGCACCGGCACAAGCCCGGCCGGACGCGAATGATGTCGGAGATCAACGTGACGCCGCTTGTCGACGTCATGCTCGTCCTCCTGATCGTTTTCATGGTTGCGGCCCCCTTATTGACGGTCGGCGTCGCCGTCGATCTGCCCGAAACCGCCGCGCAGCCGATCCCGGAGCAGGGCGAACCGCTGACCGTGACCATCACCGGCGATGGAACGATCTTCGTTCAGGAAACGGCGGTCGAAATCGACAGTCTCGTTCCCCAGCTCGAAGCGATCGCAACGGCGGGATACGACCAACGGATCTTCATCCGCGGCGATCAGGCCCGCTCTTATGGCGAGGTCGTACGCGTCATGGGCAAAATCAACGCCGCCGGCTTTCGTCGAATCGGCCTCGTCACCGACCGGGAACTGAACTGACGCGGGGAGTGTGAAGTAGGCCCCATGCGTTACGGCGTTTTTGCATCGCTCCTACTTCACGCATGCGCCTTGGGGCTTGCGTTCATTTCTCTGCCGGATTTTCTGCGCACGAAAGTCGTCGACGCGCCGGTCATTCCGATCGATCTAATCGATGAAGCCGAGTTCGCGGAATTGACGAGCGTTCCCGCGATGGCGCCAAAGCCCAAGCCGAAGGAGGAAATGCCGCCGGAGCTTCCAAAGCCGAAAGCGGAAGAGCCCAAGCCGACGCCGAAAGCGGAAGCCGAGCCCGAGCCGCAGCCGGAGCCCGCGCCTGAGAAAAAACCGGAGCCGAAGCCGGAGGCTGCCAAGCCGAAACCCCAGCCGAAGCCGAAATCGAAACCGAAGCAGGAAGACCTCGATCTCGACGCGCTGTCGGCGCTGGTCGACAAGTCGCGCAAAGCCGAGCCATCTTCCGGCGAGGATTCAAGCGCCGTCCTCGAAGCTGACCGCGCGCAAGAGGCGATAGGCGCCGGCGACCGCTTGACCGCGACGGAAATTGACAAGATGCGCGCCGCGGTGTCGCGCTGCTGGAACGCGAGCGCCATCATCGGCGCGCCGGAGCCTGAAAAACTCGTGGTTGTGCTTGACATCGACCTTAATCGGGACGGCACGCTCGCGGGCGCGCCGCGCGTTGTAAACGCGATCGAAATAAATCTCTCCGGGAACCGATTCTGGAAGGTCGCCGAGCAGAATGCGATCCGGGCGGTTCAGGCGTGTCAGCCCTATGATTTCCTCGATCCGGCCCGCTACCAGGACTGGAAAGCGTTCACGCTGAACTTCGACCCCAGCCAAATGGCGGGATTTTAAGCGAGGAAATTCCGGAAGACGCCTTAATTCGGCGCAGCGAAACATCTAATGGTCCGCTCTGACAGCA
>JACADX010000277.1 GCA_013389125.1 Parvularculaceae bacterium
CCATCGGGAGAGAGCCCCAGTCGCCCGACGGCCAGGCGAAGCGATACTGAAAGCGCGTGTGGTCGGACATTGCAGCGCCCGCGACGCCGTAGGCCTTGCGGATGACGACCGAGCACCATGGGACGCTCGCCTTGTAGATCGCGTTCATCGCCTCGACGCCCTTTCGGATCGTTCCGGCCTTTTCCGCGTCAAGACCGATCATGAAGCCCGGATTGTCGACAAGGTGCACGACGGGAAGGCGGAAAAGCTCCGCCATCTGAACAAACCGCCGCGCCTTGTCTGAAGCGTCCGCCGTCCACGATCCGCCGAGGAAGGTCGGGTCGCTTGCAAGAACAGCGACGGGCCAGCCGTCGAGGCGCGCGAAGGCGGTGATGACCGAGCGTCCCCAGCGCGCGCCCATCTCGAAGACGCTGCCCTGATCGCAGACCGACGCAATGATCCTGCGCATCGAATAAGCCCGCTTGCGATCGCGCGGCACGATCGACAAGAGCGCCTCGTCGCGGCGCGAGGCGGGATCGTGCGAGATCGTCCGCGCCGCGCGTCCCGTCACGGAGGAGGGGAGATAGGAAAGGAAGGCCCGCGCCCGCGCGAAGGCTTCCGCCTCGCTTTCCGCCTCGTCGTCGATAACGCCGTTTCTCGCATGGATGTCGGCGCCGCCGAGCGCCTCGTTCGAGAGCGCGGCTTCGCCGATGCCTTCGGCGACTTTGGGCCCGGCGGTGAAAACCTGCGCAATCCCCCTCACCATCACCGAATAATGGCTCGCAACGAGGCGCGCCGCGCCAAGGCCGGCGCAGGACCCGAGCGCCAGCGCGATGACCGGAACCGTTTCGAGATTTTTGACGACATGCTCCCAGCCCGGCACGAAGGGCACATAGGTGAAGCCGAGCTGTTCGAGGCTCCTGACCGAGCCGCCGCCGCCGGTTCCGTCGATCATGCGAATGAGGGGAAGGCCCAGCTCATGCGCCATTTGCTCGGCCTGCGCGAACTTGCGGTGGATCGCGGCGTCGGCGGCGCCGCCCCTCACGGTGAAATCATCGGCGCTCGCAACGACGGCGCGGCCGCCCACCCGCCCGCGCCCGAAGATGAAGTTCGACGGCGTGAAGTCCTCAAGCGTTCCGCCTGCGGCGTATTTCCCCCTGCCGGCGATCTTGCCGATCTCGCGGAAGGAGCCTTCGTCAAGCAGCGCATCGATCCGCTCGCGCGCATTGAGCTTGCCGCGTTCCTTCTGGCGGGCGAGCTTTTCCGCCCCGCCCATCTTTTCGGCGAGGGCGCGGCGGCGGGCGAGTTCTTCGAGTTCCTTTTCCCAGGACATGGGGCAGATCATTCGCCGCGACAGGCGTCCGCGCAAGGGCGATGTTCATGCTGTAAGGCGCATGGAGGACGGCGACAAACGCCGCCTCGGCGTGCGGCGCGACGTGCGGTCCTCGGGTTGGGGGCTTGCGCAACGCGCCGCGCGGCGCAACATCCGGCGATGCGAAGGAGGAGGCGGCCTTGCGTTCAACAATAGCCGCTGCGGCGGGCGTCCTCGCCCTGACGCTCGCAGCCTGCGCCAGCGCGCCGAAGGAAGCGCCGACGCTCGACGTCATCGGCGACCGCCTGTTTGTCGATGCGACCGTCAACGGCGTCCCGGTTTCCGCGCTCCTTGACAGCGCGGCGGAAGTCTCGTTCGCGGACAAGGCGTGGGCGGCGGCGAACGGCGTTGCGACCTTCGGCGCCGAAACCGCGAAAGGCACCGGCGGGACCGCGGAAGTCGAATTCGCCGAAGGCGTCGCGGTCGAAGCGCTTGGAACGAGGCTTGAGGGGCTGACGATCGCCGTTCTCGACCTTTCCGACATCTCGAACCGGATCGTCGGCCGCAAGGTCTCGTTCATCTTGGGGCGCGAGATCTTCGACAAGGAGCGTCTCGCGATCGACATCGAAGGCCGGTCGATCGCGCTCGCCGATCGCGCGAAAGCGCCGGGCGGGGCGGCGCTGGCGCTGACGGGCGAGCGCGGCGTTGAGACCTTCAAGGCGCGGGTCAACGGCGAGAGCGTCAACGCCGAATTCGACCTCGGAAACGGCGGCGCCGTCCTCATCGGCCGTCCGCTCGCGGAAAAACTCGGCCTTCTTGACGATCCCTTGTCGCTTGAAACGCGCCAGGGCGGCGGCGTCGGCGGCGAAGTCGAGCGCAAGGTCGTGACGCTCAAAACGCTCGAATTCGCGGGAGAGACCTTCGCGGAAGTCGAGGCCGAGGTCGACGAGACCGAGAACGCCGGCGAGATCAACATCGGCGTGAAGCTGCTTCGGAAATTCCGGATTACCGCCGATTTCGGCGAGCGGACGATCTGGCTCGACCGCCGCTGATCAGTCGAGGAAATCGAGCCCCAGATCGAGCGACGGCGCTGAATGCGTGATCGCGCCGGCCGAGATGATGTCAACGCCCGTCGCGGCGATCGCCTTGACGCTGTCGAGCGTGACGCCGCCCGAGGCCTCAAGGACCGCGCGGCCCTTGTTCAAGGCGACCGCGAGGCGGAGATCGTCCAAGGACATGTTGTCGAGGAGGATGACGCGCGCGCCGTGTTCAAGCGCCTCCTCCATCTCTTCGAGCGTTTCGACCTCGATCTCGATCGCCGTCATATGGCCGACGGCGGCCTTCGCCGCCCGCATCGCTTCGGCGACGCCGCCCGCCGCCGCGATGTGGTTGTCCTTGATCATCACCGCGTCATATAGGCCGAAGCGGTGGTTCGACCCGCCGCCGCAGCGGACGGCGTATTTCTCGAAGGCGCGCAGGAGCGGGGTCGTCTTCCTTGTGCAGACGATTTTGGCGCGCGTCCCGGCCGCCGCCTCGACATAGCGCGCCGTCTCGCTTGCGACGCCCGAAAGCCGCCCGAGGAAATTCAAGGCGACGCGTTCCGCCGAGAGGATGCCGCGCGAGGGGCCGTCGACGCGCATGACGACGTCCTTCGCCGCGACGCGCGCGCCGTCGCCCTTTTCGACGCGGAC
>JACADX010000371.1 GCA_013389125.1 Parvularculaceae bacterium
CAACATTGTCGGGGCGCCGGCGATCTCCTTGCCGCTCTCGATGTCAGCCAAGGGCCTGCCCATCGGGGCGATGTTCGGCGCGAAGAAGGGCGACGAGCGAACGCTCCTTGAACTCGCCTTCGAGCTTGAGGAGGCCGCGCCCTGGAGCGGCCGCCGCCCGCCGATTTTCGGGTGATGCGCGCTTCCAGCCTCGCTTGCGCCCCGTCTTCCTTTGGGGAGAGGAAGAGAATCGCCGCGCGTTGCTCGGGTTGACGGCCTCAGGGACGCCGGCGGTCAGCGCGCCGCCGCCTCGACAAGCCCTTTGAAGAACAAGGCGCCGTCAACGCCGCCGAGCAGGGGCGAGATCACGCGCTCCGGGTGCGGCATCAGCCCCAGCACATTGCCGGCGTCGTTCATGATTCCGGCGATGTCGCGCGCCGAACCGTTCGGATTGTCGACATAGCGGAAGACGATGCGGCCCTCGCTTTCGAGGCGGTCGAGCGTTTCCTTGTCGGCGAAATAATTGCCGTCATGATGCGCGACCGGAAAATCGACCGTCTGGCCCTTCTCGAAGGCGCTCGCGAAGATCGACTGATTGTTCTCGACTTTGAGCGTCACGGTGCGGCAGACGAAGTTGAGACCGGCGTTCCTGAGGAGCGCGCCCGGCAGAAGGCCCGCCTCGGTGAGGATTTGAAACCCGTTGCAGATGCCGATGACGGGGGTCCCCGACTTCGCCTTTTCGACGACGGCGCGCATGATCGGCGAACGGGCCGCCATCGCGCCGGAGCGCAGATAGTCGCCGTAGGAAAAGCCGCCGGGGAGGACGACAAGGTCCGTATCGGGAAGATCGGTTTCGGCGTGCCACACCATCGCCGGCGGCTTGCCGGTCGCCTGTTCAAGGGCGACGGCGGCGTCGCGGTCGCAGTTCGAGGCGGGAAAGACGATGACGGACGTTTTCATGCGCGCCTCGCGCTCGGCGCCGCCGCCGCAATTTCGTATGTCCGCATTCTCGGACGGGCTGCGTCGCGGTCGCAATTCGAAGCGGGAAAGACGATGACGGACGTTTTCATCGTTCAGGCCGAAATCTCGATCGAATAATTCTCCATCACCGGATTGGCGAGGAGCTTGCGGCACATGTCCTCGACCCTGGCGCGCGCCGCGGCTTCATTCGTTTCATCGAGCTTCATTTCGATGATTTTGCCCTGGCGCACATTTGCGGCGTCGGCGAAGCCAAGACCGTGGAGCGCGCCCTCAATCGCCTTGCCTTGCGGGTCAAGAACGCCTGATTTCAAGGTGACGGTGATCCGGGCTTTCATGGAACCTCATTCAGAATCAAGGGCGTGCCTTTATTACGCGACCGCCATACTCCGGGCGGGAAAAACGCGCAACCGACGGCCGCGGGCGATTGCGCGCCCATTGCGTCAGGGCTAGCTTCCCGGCCTTCAATTGGGGCGTTCAACGGTTTCGAGGAGGATTTCCATGCGTCGGTCGCTGTGGGCGAAGCCCGCGGGCGCGGCTGTCGTCGCCATGCTCGCGTCTTTTTCGTCGGCCTTTGCGTCAGAGGCGGGCGCAGCGGGCGCGACAGCCGGTTTTTCGATCGCCGGCATACCGCTGGAGTTCATCCTCTTCGGCGCGACGCTGCTCGGCGTCGCGCTCTTTCACCGCCGGACGTTTACGGTCGCCGTCACGGGCCTTGCCGCCATCATCACCTACAAGTTCTTCGTCACCGGCTTTCACGCCGGTCCGGGGCTTGAAGGCCTCAAAGACCACATGTGGCATGAGCGCATCGTGCTCTCGAACCTCTTTCTCCTCCTTCTCGGGTTTGCGGTCCTGTCGCGGCATTTCGAGGATTCGAAGGCGCCCGAAGCGATGCCGCGCATTCTTCCCGATAACTGGCTGGGCGGCGTCGCGCTTCTCGGCATGGTGTTCGTGATTTCGAGCTTCCTTGACAACATCGCCGCGGCCCTGATCGGCGGCGTCGTCGCGCGCCATGTCTACAAGCGCGTCTATATCGGCTATCTCGCCGGCATCGTCGCGGCGTCGAACGCCGGCGGCTCGGGTTCCGTCGTCGGCGACACGACGACGACGATGATGTGGATCGACGGCGTCTCGCCGCCCGACGTCCTGCATGCCTATGTCGCGGCGGGGACGGCGTTTCTCATCTTCGCCATTCCGCTTGGGATCATTCAGCAGATCCACTCGCCGATCCAGAAACATCGCGAGGGCGACTTCAAGGTCGACTGGACGCGGGTCGGCGTCGTCGGCTTCATCCTCGTCTCGGCGGTCGGGGCGAATGTCTATGCGAATTTGTTCCAGCCGCACCTGCTTGACCTCTATCCGGTCATCGGCCTCGGCGTCTGGGCGGCGATCCTCGTCGCCGCGATCATTCGGCTGCCAAATCTCGGCGTCGCGTTTTCGAGCGTCAAGGGAACGCTGTTCCTCCTTTCCCTTGTCACTTGCGCTTCCTTGATGCCGGTCGAGAAACTGCCGCCGGCAAGCTGGGAGACGGCGCTGACCCTCGGCTTTGTGTCGGCGGTCTTCGACAATATTCCGCTGACCGCGCTGGCGCTCGAGCAAGGCGGCTATGACTGGGGCATGCTCGCTTACGCCGTCGGCTTCGGCGGCTCTATGATCTGGTTCGGATCGTCCGCAGGCGTTGCGATCTCCAATCAATACCCGGAAGCGAAATCGGCGTTCCGCTGGCTCCTGCACGGCTGGTGGGTGGCGCTCGCCTATGTCGTCGGTTTCTTCGCACTGCTCCACACGCTTGGCTGGCAGCCTCACGAGCCGCACAAGGCGGATCGCGCGGCGCCGACGGCGATCGAGCAACAGCACTGACAAAGCGACGAACAACGGACACGGTCAAAGCGCTTACGCCCGTCGCTCAACAGGAGAAGATCATGAAACGCCTTATGCTTGCGATCACGGCGGCGCTTATTCCCGTCGCCGCTTCGGCCGCGACCCCGGAAGACGAGGCTTATGCGCGCGCGCTGATCGAAAAGGCGGTGAGCTTCAAGTCGACGGCCAAGCACGGCGAAACGCCAAAAATGGCGGCTTGGCTCGCGGGCGAATTTCGCAAGGCCGGCTTTAAAAAGGAGGACGTCGAAATTGTCCCGGCCGGCAAGTCCGTCGGCCTGATCGTCCGCTATCGCGGCGATCAAAGCGCCGGCAAGGCGCCGGTCGTCTTTCTCGGACACATGGACGCCGTCGAGGCCGATCCGGCGGACTGGACGACGGATCCGTTCAAGCTGGTCGAAAAGGACGGCGTTTTCTACGGCCGCGGGCTCGTCGACAACAAATACGGGGTCATCGACCTTACGCAGACCTTCGTCCGCCTGAAGAAGGAGGGCTTCACGCCGACCCGCGACCTCGTCATCGCTTTCAGCGGCGATGAGGAAACCGAGATGGCGACGACTCGCGCGCTGGCTGAAAAATTGAAGGACGCAGCGTTCGCCCTCAACAGCGACGCCGGCGGCGGGTCCGAAGGCGTCGATGGCAAGCCGACGGTCTATTACATCCAGGCGGCGGAAAAGACCTACGCGACGTTCGAACTGACAATCCGGAATTCCGGCGGGCATTCATCGCAGCCGCGCGCCGATAATGCGATCTACGAGCTTGCTTCGGCGCTCAAGAAAATCGAAGCGCATCAGTTCCCGGTGATGTGGAACGACATCACGCTACGAAGCTTCGAGGCGAGCGCTGCAAATGCGGACGAAAAAACCGCCGAGGCGCTGCGCCGCTTCGTGAACAAGCCCGGGGACAAGAAAGCGGTCAAGACGCTTTCCGGCGCGACGCATTATAACGCCGTGATGCGCACGACCTGCGTTGCGACGATGCTGAAGGGCGGCCACGCGGAGAACGCCTTGCCGCAGGCGGCGACGGCGACCGTCAACTGCCGCATATTTCCGGGCGTTTCCGTCGACGACGTGAAGGCGGAGCTCGCCCGCGTCGCCGGCGATCCGAAGATCGAGTTCGCGACGCTCGGCGAGCCCGTCGAAAGCCCGGCCTCTGTCCTGACGCCGGAGATCGAATCGGCGGTCATTGCCGCCGTCCGAACGCGCTATCCCGACGCGTCCGCCGTTCCCTATATGGAAGCCGGCGGCACGGACGGGCTGCATTTTCGCCGCGCCGGCGTTCCGACCTTCGCGGTCGGCTCGCTTGTCCTTCGCGAAACGGACGAGCCGAACTATCACGGCATGAACGAGACTCTGCGCGTCGACGCCTTCTACGCCGGCCTTGATCACTGGACCCGCATCATCAAGGCGCTGGCGAGCCCCGCAGCGCCGTGAGGCGTCAGAAGCCGTAGCTCAGGAAAAAGCGGAAATCGACATCGGTCGGATCGTCGGAGATTCCAAACAGCGCACTGAGTTCGAATTTCACCTGGTCCGTCAGCTTGCCTTTGACGATCGGGCCGACTTGATGGCGTTGCTCGTCGAATGAGCCGATATGGGCGGTCGTGTTGAAATTGTTGAAGGCCTGGACGCCGACACGGTATTTCGGGTGGATTTTGAGCGTCAGCTCTTCGCGCGTTTCAATTGAAAGCCCGCCGCGGTGGTTGTCGCCGAGCTCCTTGCCAAGAAGGAGCACCGAGCGAAGCTCCAGCGCCTTGCTGAGTTCAAAGGCATTGTGCCAGCCAATGCGGACGCGGTCCGGTTTCCCGTCGATCGTCGAAAGGATGCCGTCAAGGCGAATCGCCGAGTCCCAGCCATTCGTTTTCTCGCTTTCCAGAAACTGATAGAGCGCCTCGGCGCTCACCGCCTGGACCTCAAGCGCCTCTCCGCCCTTGTTCCCCATCAGCACCAGAACGCGCCCGCGCAGGCTGTCGTCAAAGCCGTGCTGGTAATGGAGGCGATGGGTGAAGGATTCCTCCCTTCCGTCATTGTCCGGCGAAAAAGCGAACCGGTACTCGACGACGTCTTCCCCGGCCTTGACGTCGGAGCCGGAGACGCCGCTGACGCTCTGGGCTGCGGCGGTTCCGAAAAGGACGGCCGAGGCAAGGGCCGCGCCGACGATGTTTTTGAAGCGCATTCAGTGCATCCTTACGCAAAATTTGCGCCCGAATAGGCGGCGTCGATGAAGGATTGATGACGCTTCGGCGACGGAACCGTGAAACTGCGCATAAAGTGCGCGTGCGGCGCGGCGAGGGCCGCCCCGCCCGGGCGGCGCCGGTCAATCGGCAGCCGCGCCTTTGCGCCCTGATTTGGCCGCTTCGCCGCTCCATACACATCAGTAGACGGAGCAATAAGGCGTCGCCGGCGCGAGGCGGGCGCCGCGGCGCGGCAAAAGCGCAAGGGGTGCGCATTCGGCGCGCGACGGCGGCGGCGCGCGGTGTTCCGCATACGCATTAAGTGCGCGCCGGCCCTCCAAGCGTCACAAACATGCAATCGAACCATCACGCCCCTGTCGCAGTCGATCGTTAACGGTCCGCCGCGTTCGACGGGAGCAGGTGCGCCGTCGAACCGGGACAAAGTCAGTCACACTTATCGCGGGGCCAACAATATGCGACTCTTCAAAGCTGCAGCCAGAACCTTGCTTATATCCGTGTCCGCTTTCGCCATGGCGGCCTGCACGCAAGGGGAGAGCATCTCTTCGCCCGGCCCGACAAATCCCGGCACGCCCCCGGGCGGCGGCGGCGGCGGGGGAGGCGGCGGCGGCGGAACCGCGCAATGTCCAGCCGGATTTGCGACCGGCCCTAGCGTCGGCTCCTTCACGGTCTGCAATGTCTCCGGCTCCATTCTCTCGAATCTGACGCTGCCTTTCGTTCAGGGCGTCGCTTATCGTCTCAATGGCCGCGTCGACGTCGGCGTTGACGTCGGCGCAGATGGAAACGCCTCAGGCGGCGCGCGGGCGACGCTGACGATCGAGCCGGGGGGCCGCGTGGTGGG
>JACADX010000354.1 GCA_013389125.1 Parvularculaceae bacterium
GCGATCAGCGAGCTGTTCGAACTGCTCCGGCTACTGAACAAGGTTGCCGACCAGCAGCAACTGGAACACAAAGGGGATGGTCGATGAGAACTGCGGCCCGAGTTGCCAGTAGATGAACAACCACAGCATCGAGGCAAAGCTGATCAGGCCGGTAGCAAAAATCAGCAGCGATTTCTGAAGTCGCAATTCCTCAGAGTCGGTCGGCAGAATGCCAGCATGGCTAAAGCCTTTGAGAAAGCCGCTTTGATTGCTCATGCGGCCGCCCTTTCGGCGGCGGGCAACTCGATAATGACGCTCGTGCCCTTGCCGGGACGCGAATGGATCAACATCGCGCCGCCTTGGTCCTTTACGATTTTGTCGGCGAGCGTCAGGCCGAGTCCGACCCCTTCCAGCGAGCGCGTGCTTACGTTCGATGCGATCGAGAAAGGCTTCAGCGCGGCTTCGATTTGCGGCGCCGACATCCCGATGCCGTTATCGTCGATTCTTATTTCGTAGGCGCCGGACGGAAGTCTTGCGCCCGAAATCGCCACAGTTTGACCGGGCTTTGACGCCGCAATCGCATTCTCGAGGAGATTGGACAGCGCGTAGATCGTGTGCTGCGCGTCTATGCGGATTGACGCGGGCTCAAGGCGGTTGGCGTTGACGGCGACGCCGGCGCGCTGGGCTTTTTCACGCATTTGCTCAGCGACGGCGGTGAGGATTTCCGGCGCGTCGATCGTCTCGGGATCGTATTTGATCGTGCCCGCCGCCGCGTCGGCGTAACGCATCATCTTGCCGAGCCGCGCGAGAAGCTGCTTCGCCGACGCGTTGATATGCGAGAGATACTCGCCGGAGTTTTCCGCCTGGTTGTTCTGCAATACCTCGGAGAAGCCGATGATCTGATGGAGCGGCGTGCGCAGTTCGTGGCTGAGAATCGCTAGGAAATTCGATTTTGAACGGTCCGCCGCCGTAGCTTCGATGAGCAATTGCCTGATGTAGGCGGCGTCATCTTCCCGTTGGCGATTGCGAAAATAGACAAGGCGCGACTGAATTTCCTGGAAATAGGAGGTTGCAATAGCGACGATTGAAATCCAGGCGAAAAAGAAATGACCTGATATGACCTCGACCGGCTCCTTCGGCGAGATCGCCGTCACCGTCACCGACCAGGCTGCAAATGAACCGAGATAGATCGCTGTCGCGACGACGAAGCTCAGGCGCTGCACGCAAGCGAACAGAATGAAAATTGCAAAGATGCCGACGAGGTAGGGCGGCGCCCCGTTTCGCGGCGCGAGCGCGATCATGGCGATGATCGACAGGGAGCCGAGCAACATCACGCTCGCCGTGCCGATCATGAAGTGCTTCTTAAACCGCGGATGCAGCGACATCGAAACGATGCCGAGCGCGATCGGTCCGCAGACGCCCCAGCGAAGAATCAAGATCTCAGCGAGATGCTCCTTGAAGGTCAGGAAATCGAGGATGCCGAAAATGTAGTAGATTCCGATCCCGCAATAGTTGACGAGACGGTCCTTCGGCAGCTCGACCTCGACGAGGTGGCGATGGTAGGCGCGTTCAAATTCTTTGTCGCGGAACCGCGCGCGTTTCCAGTCGATAAGCTCGCGCGCCGAGCCGCTGAAAAGCGCGCGGCCGATCGTGTCGGCGACAATGCGAATGATGGTCGACAACAAGGACATGCTCTGAGCCGGTCGAGGCGGTCCGACCTTCGCGCAACAAGGTTAATGGGGCGTTTGCGCGTTGAATTTCCGACGAGATTCCTTTCGACGCGGGCACGCGCCGCGAGCCGCGACCGACGGTTGCACGTCAAAGCTAGAGCGGACGATCCTCGGGAAGGAGCGGCGCCGCCGGCTCCAGGATGATCTCAATTCGGCGATTCCCCGGCGCGTAAGGATTCTCCGGGTAAAGCGGCGCCGCGTCGCCTCTTCCGGTCACCCCGGCGATCCGTTCGGCGGGGAGCCCAGCGCGCTCCATGATCCGGCGCGCGCTGTTGGCGCGCGCTGCGGTGAGATCGAACGGAGAATAAGCGCCTGAGCCGGTTGCGTCGGCATGGGCTTCAATAAATACGCGATTAGCAAGCGGCTTGAGGGCCCGTGCTGTCTCTTCGAGCAACGCCGCGGCAAGGGGCGTCGGTTCGGCGTCGCCAGGCTCAAACATTGGTCGGCCTTCTGTATCGACCATGAGCACTTGGAGACCCGATTCGGTCAAGTTGATCGTAATCGCGTCATTCGCGTCCTTGGCGATTGGGCGCATCAGGATTGCGTGCTCCAGCCTTTCGCGCGCCGCTTCATAAGAGCGCCGGTCGACGGCCGCCGCGTCAAAGGCGCCGCGCTTGCCGTCCATGCCCGCCGCCGGCCGCGCGGCGAGCGTTTCATCAATCGTCTCGCCCGTCGGGGACGTCGAAGGGACGATTGCTCCGGGCTGGCGTGGATCGGGGACGCCGTCAAGTCTCACCTCACCGGCGTAACGCCGCTCGCGCGCGATCCCGAAGGCCTCGCGAATCGAACCAGCGACAACCTGCATCTTCGTCCGATCCTGAATCGAGAAGGAGACGATCATCACGAAGAACGTGACGAGAAGCGTCATCAGATCGGCGAAGGTGATGAGCCACGCCGCCTGACGCCCGTTTCCGCGGCGCGCACTCATGGCTCAAGCCGCCGCGCCGGCGAACTGCCCGCGCGCCTTTTCCGGAAGGTAGACGATCAGCATGTCGGTGATCGCATCCGGCGAGCGGCGCTCGGCGACTTGGCAAAGTCCGTCGATGATTAGGGAGAGATTGACCTCTTGCGCGTCGAGCTTGGAAGCAAGTTTGTCGGCGATCGGCAGCGCGATGACGTAGGCGATAAGCGCGCCGTAAAGCGTCGTTAGGAGCGCAATGGCCATGGCGGGCCCGATCGTCGATGGATCTTCCATCGTCGACAGCATTTTCACGAGGCCGACGACGGTGCCGATCATGCCGAAGGCGGGTGCCGCCTCGCCGATCGCACGGAACACTTTCTCGCCGTCGACAATGCGACGGATTTCAAGCTCGCGCTCGCGGCTGAGCTGCGTTCGCAGGTGCTCGCTCGAGAGTCCGTCGGCGATCATCTGCTTGCCGCGCGCGAGAAACGGGTCCGAAACCGGCGCACGTTCAAGACCCATCGGCCCTTGCCGGCGCGCGATCTGCGCAAGGCCCCGAAGTTCCTCGAGGAGGTCGCCTGGCGACTTCCTGTGATCGAAGAACGCCGTCCTCGCGCCGGTGACGACGGCGGCGGCGACGTCGTCGACGGGGAAACGCAGGACGGTCACGGCCGCTGCGCCGCCGACGACGATAAGGATGCTCGGCAGATTGAAAAAGATCGCGACGGCGCCCGACATCGCGATCGCGATCCCGACCACGAAAAGGCCGGCGACGATGCCGCCGACCGTGGCGAAGTCCATGCGCATAAACAAGCGTTCCCTCACAACAAGCGGGAACTTAGTCGACGCGACGTAAAAGCCGACCTTAAGCCTTGTCT
Organism: Parvularculaceae bacterium; assembly: GCA_013389125.1. GTDB lineage: Bacteria > Pseudomonadota > Alphaproteobacteria > Caulobacterales > Parvularculaceae > Amphiplicatus. The sequence continues at coordinate 3,489 of JACADX010000354.1, forward strand.
AAAATGCGCGGCTTCCCAGCCCGATGATTTAACGCGCGGTTAATCAGCCCCAGGGGCCTCTCGACGCCGCCTCGAAGGGCGAGGCGGCGCCGCCGTGACGCGGCTTTCCGTCAAGGCTCGCCATCGCCAACAGTCGGTCGATGCGGTTCTCCGTCGACGGGTGCGTCGAGAAGAGATTGTCGGCGCCGCGGCCGGACAAAGGGTTGACGATCATCAGCTGCCCGGTTTCGGGATGCATCTCGGCGGTAGGGTTCGGGATGCGCGCGGCGCCGGCGGAAATCTTGGCGAGCGCGGAGGCGAGCGCTTCCGTCCGGCCCGAAATTTCCGCGCCGATGCGGTCCGCTTCGTATTCCCGGCCGCGGCTGATCGCCATCTGCACGAGCGCGGCGGCGAGCGGAGCGAGAAACATCATGGCGAGCGTCGTGATGATGTTGCCGCCATTGTTGTTGTCGCGATTGCCGCCGAAGAACATCGCGAAATTGGCGAGCGTCGTGATCGCGCCGGCGATCGTCGCGGTGACGGTCATGGTGAGCGTGTCGCGGTTTTTGACATGCGCCAGCTCATGCGCCATGACGCCGGCGATTTCCTCTTCGCTCAGCATGCGGAGAAGCCCCGTCGTCGCGGCGACGGCGGCGTTTTGAGGGTTGCGGCCGGTCGCGAAGGCGTTCGGCTGGTCGGACTCGATGATCGTGATTTTCGGGCGCGGCAAGGAGGCGTTGTCGGCGAGGCGTTCGACGATCTCGACATAGCGGCGCACCGCGCCCGAAGGATGCGACGCGTCAACGGGCTGCGCGCGATAAAGGCGCAGCACGATCTTGTCCGCGTTCCAGTAGGCGAAAAGGTTCGACGCCCCCGCTAAGGCGAGCGCCAGCATCATCCCGCCCGTCCCGCCGATCGCATAACCGACGACGCCGAAAAGCGCGGTCAGCGCGGCGAGCAGGATATAGGTGCGAAGATGGCTCATGGCTGGACTGTTCACCTCGTCTTTCGCCGCGCTATATGTGAAGTGCGGAAGGGTCCTTCAATATGACCGCGCCGGATGACAATGAGATCGAGGACGGGGCGATTGAGGGCGCAGCGCCCGGCGCCCCGCTGACGCCGGCCGCGCGACGGGCGCTTCAGGAGGCCGCCCTTCGCCGGAAAGCCGCCGCCGCGTCGGCCGCGCCCGCTGAAACAGGCGGGCCTTCGGGTCCCGAACCCACTCGTTATGGCGACTGGGAGCGAAAGGGCCGGGCGGTCGATTTCTAGGCCGGCCGGCGCGCCGAAAGAACTTTCGCGGGCACGGGGATCCGCGCGTGACGACGGCGACGACACCACCGCCGGACCCGCGCAAGCCCATGCCCTCTTTATACGGATGATACGGAAGCCGCGCCTCCGCCCCGCAAAGGCATCGCGCGATCGGGAGTTTGGCCGCGCGGGTCGAGGAGCAGTCATCGCCGCGTTCGCCGCAGCAGGGATCGCCGCCCCGGCGCGGGCGAGACCGACTTTCGGCTGGTTTCCGCTCGACTGACTTCGGTGGGCCGCCCTAACGATAAAACGTCGTCTCGGCGCCCGTGAACGACCAGGGTTCTTCAAGGTCGATGCAGCGCAACGCGTCGCCGCGCGCCTCGATGCGCATTAACGGCGCTTCATCGTCGGCTTCGACGCCGAGAAGGATGACGCCATTAATCCGTGGGCCCACGAAATTGGCGCGAAGGCCCTCATAGCAGTAAATCTCGCCGGGCTTCACTTTGTCGAACGGCGGATTGATGCGGCCGGCCCCCTGTTCAAAGGTGAGAAAGCCGCGCGCCGCCTCAATGCGCGCCTCTTCGAGCATCGGGTCAAGCGCGACCATGTCCGCCGTAAGCGAGGCGACACGGCCATGGAGCGCGAAAATCGGCCGGGCCGGATCGACTGCATCCGGCGCGAGCGCGATGGCGCTGACTTTCGACGTGCGGCCGTTATGGGACGCGTCCGTGAACCAGACGCCCTGCCCGGCGCCCGGAACATCGACAAGCGCGGCGCGGCAGGCGTCGTCGCCCTTCGCGCGCCGCACGCCCCAAGCGTCGCCGAGCTTTGACTTCCATTCGCGCGCCGCCGCTTCGGGGAGGTAATCGAGCGGACATTGCAGCCTGCTTGCGTCGACCGCAATCGCCTCGAGGACTGCGGGCGGCGCGGAAATCGCCGTGCCGACCGCGTAGGCGTTTACGGCGTAGCGTTCCGGTCGATCGAGCGCCGCGGGCTTGGCCGACCTGTCCTCCAGGATGACGTCAAAGCCGTCTGCGCGTCCGATGATTTCGCCGGCCTTGACGCGAATGGCGGTCTTCATCGCGAGATGATCGGGCCCGCCAACCTCGTGAAAATTCTTCAGTCCGCCAGTGCGGCTCAGGATCGCCGGCTCGATCGCATCGAGGTCCTCATAGACGAGCGTCACGGACTCGCAAATCGCTAGTTTTAGCGACCAGGTCTCGCGCGTCACCCCGCCGTCAGCGTTTCGGACCACGCGCCGCTCGATCGCGACGATGTCGGCCCTCGCCGGCGCGAGCGCGTCGGTCCGCCGTCGCTCGAAAGCGTTCCCCCCTGTTCTGGTGTTGAGGCGGATCGCCGGCGCCGGCAATTGCTCGCCGGGGGCGGTCACCTCCCCAAGAGGCGAAACCGAAAGGATGTCTTCGACTGGCGCGAAGGCGGTCTTGAGCGCTGAAGCTCCCCGCGCGCAGGGACGGGACGACGCCCTGGGCGCCTTTGACGCCAGCGCCGTCGCTTTCTCCGTGTAGCGACGACCGGCGTCCGGGTTTGCGATGACCGCGCCGAGCAGGGCCGCTGCGAAAAGCGAGGCGGCAAGGCGCGTAAAGTGCTCGGCCCCACTCATGTACTGACCCCGCGAGCCCCCCAAGCTGCAGCCCAGAATCGGAGGCGGGGCCCGGCGAGTCAAGAAAGCCGGCGGCAACCTTCAGCGCGCGATGTCCGCAGCAGCCGGAGCGTTGCCGGCGCGCCGCACTTTGCGCCCGCATTAACCCTTGCCTCGACAAGGAAGAGCGCTTTGGCGATAACACCTCCCGCATCAGTTGCGGGACGGAGCGGCGGGAATGGTAAAATGGCGCGGGCGCGAGGGCAGCCGAAACGTCGAGGACCGCAGGGGCGCTGCGGCGGCAGGACTCGGCGGCCTCGCGATCCTGATCATCCGCTTTGTCCTGAGCCGCTGGGGAATCGGCGGTCTTGTCGTTCTCGTCGGCGGGTTTTTCGCGCTTCGTTCAATCGGCATTGATCCCCTGGCGCTCCTTAACGGCCAGCCCGCGGGCCCGGCGCAAGTCTCGGCCGAGGATCAGGAGAAGTATGAATTTTCGACGGTCGTTCTCGCAGAGACCGAAAATGTGTGGGGGGACGTCTTTGCGGCGGCCGGCCAGCAATATGTCCCGCCGACGCTCGTGGTTTACACCGGCCAAACGCAGACCGCCTGCGGATTCGGGTCCGCCGCCGCCGGACCCTTTTATTGTCCGGGCGATCAGAAAGTCTATCTTGATACGAGTTTCTTCGACGAATTGTCGCGCCGCTTCGGCGCCGGCGGCGACTTCGCCGCCGCCTATGTCATCGCGCATGAAGTCGGTCATCACGTCCAGACGATCACCGGCATCGCCGAAGAGGTGCGTCAGGCGCAGTCGCGCGCCGGCCAGGAGGAGCAAAACCAGCTGCAGGTGATGATGGAGCTGCAGGCGGATTGTTACGCCGGCATGTGGGCCAATCACGCCGATAAATATTCCGGTCTCCTCGAAGAAGGAGACATCGAAGAAGGACTTCAGGCCGCGGCGGCGATCGGCGACGACACGTTGCAGCGAAACGCCGGACGGAACGTTACGCCGGAAAGCTTCACGCACGGGTCTTCAGAGCAGCGCGTGCGCTGGTTCACGATCGGCTATCAGACAGGCGACATCAATCAGTGCGACACGTTCGGGGCGCGCGGGCTTTGACTTCAGTGCGCCCTGCTGCGCTCGTGCGGGCTGTCGAGCGAGAATGCGGGGATGTCCACTTCAAAGAGGACGCCCTCTTCGCTTTCCATGCCGTAGCGGCCGACCATCATGCCGGACGGCGTCGAAAGCGGCACGCCGGATGTGTATTCGTAGCGCTCGCCCGGCCGGATCAGCGGCTGTTCGCCGACGACGCCGACGCCCTTGACCTCTTCGGTCAAGCCCTTGGCGTTGGTGATCAGCCAGTGCCGCGTTCTCAATCTGACGGTTTCCCGCGACCGGTTATGAATGCGCACGGTATAAGACCAGACGTAAAGATCATCAGAAGGGTCCGACTGGTTTTCGAGAAAGGTCGAGCGAACGCTGACCTTGATTCCTTTTGTGACGCGCTCGTACATCGCCCAACCCTTGAAAGGCTCGCCCCGGCGCCGCGACGTTACTCTGCGCGCCCCCGCTTCGCCAAGACGGTAAGGGCTGCTCTGAAGTCGCCTCTCGCTTGCGCGGCGCATCACCGCCGCGAGATCGTGCGTCGCGATTTATCCGCAACGATGGCGAGCGGCTGATGGGCGTTCTCAACGCAGAAGAGATCGCGGAGAAAATTTCGTCGGGCGCGATCATCCTGTCGCGCCCGCTCGGCGCAAGTCAGATCCAGCCAGCCTCGATCGATCTCCGGGTCGCGCGTCGGGGCTGGCGCGTCCGGGCGTCCTTCCTCCCGCCGCCCGGCAAGAACGTCGCCGCGCGTCTTGCCGACGGCCTGGCGATGCAGGAGATTGATCTTTCGCGAGATGCGGTTCTTGAACGCGGCTGCGTCTATCTCATTGAACTCGCCGAAAGATTGCGCCTCCCGCCGGACATCGCCGGCGCCGCGAACCCGAAGAGCTCGACGGGGCGCATCGACGTCTTCGTGCGGCTCGTCATCGACAGCGCAAACGGCCGGCGCGTCGCGTTTGACGAAATTCCGGCGGGGTATGACGGTCCGCTTTACGCCGAGATCAGTCCGCGCACTTTCTCAATTCTGGTACGCGAGGGATCAAGCCTCAACCAGCTGCGACTGAAACGCGGAGCGCCGCGCCTTGTCGACGCGGAGCTCGCCGCGCTCCACGCGCGTGAGAAATTGATCGACGGCGCGGCGGACATCGACGGCGGGATCGGGCTCAGCGTTGACCTCCGCCCGGCAGGCGGCCCCGTCGGCTGGCGCGCGCGTCGTCATGCGGCGCTCATTGACGTCGACGCCGTCGGAGCGCTTGAGCCGGAGGATTTTTTCGAACCGATTCCGGCGCCGAAATCAGGCTTTATCATCCTCGATCCGGACGAGTTCTACATCCTCGCCTCGCGCGAGGCGCTTGCGATCCCGCCGGACTTCGCCGCGGAAATGACGCCGATCAGCCCCGGTCTTGGCGAATTCCGCGTCCACTATGCCGGCTTCTTTGATCCCGGCTTCGGCTGGAGCGCTTCGGGTCCAAACGGCAGCCGCGCCGTTCTCGAGGTGCGGAGCCATGACGCCGCTTTCGTGCTCGAGCACGGCCAGCTCGTCGCGCGGCTCATCTATGAGCGCATGGAGGCGCGACCGTTGAGGATCTACGGCGCCGGCTTCGCTTCGAACTATCAAGGACAAGGCCTCAAACTGTCGAAGCATTTCAGGTAGAGTTCGCTCATGATCGCCGAGATTCTCCTCATCATCGCCCTGCAGGGAACGCCTCCCGGCGATTTCCGTCCGACTCGGACAATCGACCCTTATGCGCTCTGCATATGCAAGGCGGTCGATGAAGCCTCGGTTGTGCGGTTCACCGGTTATGCGTCGGACGCCGAACTGACCTTGAGCGACGATCCATTGAAAGCGAATGACCGACAGGCGACGATCTTCCGCGTTGTCAGGGGTTTGAGCGAAGACGTCGCCGAGGTGACGAAAGTCTATCATCGCGCCAACCCGGCGAAATGCGGCCTCTCGTTCGACTACGGCAAGCGCTACGACGTCGCCGCGGTGAAAAAGGAGGGCGTCCTTGAAACCGACTGGTGCCTTATGGGAAAGCCGCGCAAAGCGGAGTGACGGCGGACAGGCGAAAAGGGCGCCTTTTGCGCGACCCGCGCGCGATATTTCGGCCGTTTCCGCGGGTCGCAGAGACGACCGGCGCCAAATGCCCCTCGAAAATGGGCGCCCGGCTTTCAAGTGCGCGGTCGCGCTGGCCGATAGCGACCCGCCAGCTTGGGCGCAGACCGTCGGGCGGGCGCCTTGAGCCGCCGCGGCGTTTCTTTCTTGACTTGTCAAAGAGCCGATAGGACCAGCTCTCGCCGCTCCTAACCGGTTCAACGTTGGGGACCGGAATATCCGTCGCGCTCGGCGAAGAAAATTCGATTGTATTTTCGCGAGCGTTTTCGCGCGGCGCGCGAGGGCGAATTTCAGCGCGCTTTTTGAAACGCCGCGGAAAAATTATTCGCCGGCATCGCGACGACGGCGACTATGGAAAGTCCGACGCTTTCAGCCAGCGGCGCGATGTCCCGCTCAAGGTCGCGCACGCCCCACCGCGAATCGCGCGCTCTCAGAGCCGCGTCGAATTCGGCGTTCGACGGCGACGTATGAACGCCGTCGCGGGAAAATGGCCCGTATAGGAAGAGCCGCCCGCCCGGCTTCAAGAGCCTTGAGGCCCCTGCGATGAGCCCTTCGGCGACCTCAAAGGGCGCAATATGGATCATGTTGATCGACACGACGCCGTCGGCTTCGTCGAACGCCGCCTCCCATCCTGCGATTGAGGCGTCGACCGCATGCGGCGCGGCGACATTCTCAAGGCTGAGATGCGCCGTCCACGCGGCGATCGACGCGCGCGATGCGGCGTCGGGATCGCCGGGCCGCCAGAAAAGCAAGGGAGCCGCCGCGGCGATGTGAACGGCGTGCTCGCCGGTGCCCGAGCCGATCTCGACGATCGTTCCCTGGCGCGGCATCAGCGCGAGGAAGGCCTCGCGGATCGGATCGCGGTTGCGCGCGGCGGAAGGCGAGAACATCCGCGACGCCTTGACGGCGCGCGCTTCAAGCGCGATTTCCCTTTCTTCGCTCATCTCGAACAGCGCGCGCCGCCGAGCACGCAAAAGCGCGAGCAATGCGGGTGATTGAGCTTGACCTGCCGCGCCGCATCCTTGAGCGAAGCGCCGAGTTCGAATTGCGGATCATCGACGATCAGCGTGCACGCGACGACGCTCGGGGCCTTGCCCTTGCGCTTAATCACCATGCGCGAGGTCGCGCACATGACGTCGACCGGATTCTTCTTGAGGAGCGACCAGCATTGCGTCGTGATTTCCGGCGTGTCGGCGCCGTCGTCCATCTCCGGAAACAGCACGAGTTCTTCCGGATCGCCGGCGTCGACCGGAATTTCATGGCGCGCAAAAAGCGCCGCGTAGCCGGCGCGCGCGGCTTCAGGTCCTTCGCCCCAGACGCTGCGTCCGGCGACGGAAACGCGCGCGCCGTCCGCGACGAACGCCTTGAGCCCCGCGAGCGAGATGTCGAAGGCGCCGACGCCGCGCTCCTCGTCATGTCGTTCGGACGAATGATGGTCAAGGCTGACGCGGAGCGCTAGGCGCGCGCCGCGCCGCTCAATCAGCCGCCTTAGCTCCGCGCGCGCGGCGGGGCGCATGGCGGGACGCATCGCATTCGTCAAGATGAGGACGCGAAGTCCTGCATCGAGCGCGGCGCCCGCCATCGAAAGGAGATCAGGGTTCATGAACGGCTCGCCGCCCGTGAAGCCGATCCCGGCGGCGCCCATCGCGCAAGCCTCTTCAAGAAACGGCGCAAACTCGGCGAAGGTCAGATAGGCGAGGCGATCATTCGTCGGCGAGCTTTCGATATAGCAATGCCGGCACTCGATGTTGCAGAGGGTTCCCGTATTGACCCACAGAACGTCGAGGCGCGCGAACGGAACGACGGCGCGCGCCGCTCCGTCCGCGGCGAAATCCGGATCGAGGAACTTTCCCATCGCGCGCAGTCTTGCGAGACCGGAGCCGCCGGCCATAGCCGCCTCGTTAGAACCATGTCCGATCAGAAACGACAATGTCCGCCGCTGCAATGGCGGCGGACGTCGCGACGTTTCAAAAAATCGTCATTCGTCCTGCTTGACCGGCGCGGCCCAGGCGGAATCGTCCTCATACTGTCCGGGCGGCGGCGCATTCGGCGCAGGGGTCTGCGGCTGCGCGTAAGGATCGGCGAGCTGCGTCGGACGGGCATACGGATCATTCGCCGCAGCGCCGAGCGGCTGCGGCGCGACGGCCGGCGCGAGCGTCGCCGGGGCGTCCTTGTTGGCGAGTCGCCAGACCGTGTTCTGAAGCGATGCGGACGCGGGATTGTAGACGTCGCCCTTGTAGATCACCTCCGCCGGCGAAACGTCGGCGCTGTAATAGGCCTTGTTGAAGTTGCGGCGCGTCTTCAACACAGCGCCCTCGAGGCTGACGCCGCCGTAGAGCCCGCGCGATCGCGAGAAAGCGACAATATCCGTGGTCTGAGCTTTTGCGCCGGCGCCGATCGGTCCGGCGGCGATTGAGACGTCGGCGCCGAGCTTCACCGACGTCGAAAGGAGATGCTCCATGCCGCGCTGCGTCATGACGAGCAGAATGATTTCCGATTTCTCGACGCCGGCCTGAAAGCCGAACGACCCTGATCCGACGACGAAAAAGGTCGGCTGCGACCAGGTGCCGTCTTTGTTGCGGGCTATCATGACGGCGTCGCCGCCTGAGCCGCCGAACAGAAAACCGGCGCGCCACTGGTTCGGGATGATGACCATCGCCTTGGCGTCATCGGCGAGGGACCATAAGGGTTCAAAGGCGCTGTCGTTCGCGAAATAGTCGACCGTTTCGGCGGCCTCGCCGACGAGTTCGACGGCTTCCTCGCGCTTGTCGCCGGCGGCGGCCGGCGCCGTCGCAAGCATTAGCCCCAGTCCTGCGGCGATGCCGGCACGGACGAAAGTCTTCTGCATGGTCGTGCTCCCGTTGTTCGACGGCGCCTTTCCACGACGAAGCGGGCGCGGGTGCGGCGTCCTCATCAACTCTTGGGGAGGTTCGCAGCCGCCGTCGAGCGTTTCGGCTCTCAAATTTTCGTCACCGTCCGAACCGCCTGGTCGCCCCGGCGCGCGCTTGACAAGGACTGCGCTCCGGAAGGATCAAGCCTCTCGCCGCGGGTATGATGTAATGGCAGCCTGTCAGCTTCCCAAGCTGAACGCGCGGGTTCGATTCCCGCTACCCGCTCCAGCCTCTCGAAAACGGCGTCGGCTCAGTCGCCCGATGGGGATTCAGCAGGCGTCTCCGCTGGAGCATCGCTGGCCGGCGTCGCAGCCGCGCCTTCCGGCGCCGCCGGCGTTTCCTCGGCTGGCGCCGCATTGGCCGGCGCCGGCGTCGGAAGGGGGAGCGGGTTGTCGGAGAGCGTATTGAGATAGGCGAGGAGCTCTGCGCGCTGCTCGGCCTTCGGGAACCGCTGCACCATCGCTGTTCCAGGGATGTAGCTCTGCGAGTTTTCGAGGAAGGCGCTGAGGCGCTCGAACGTCCATTCGCCGCCGGCCGCCTTGAGCGCCGGCGTGTAATTGAACCCGGCATGACCCGCGACGGGCGCGCCGACCGTCCCCCAGAGATTGGGGCCGGTTCCGTTGGCGCCGCCTTTTTCGAGCGTGTGGCAGGATTTGCAGAGGGCGGCGCGGCGTTCGCCCGCTTTCGGGTCGGCGTTTGCGAGCAAGGTCGCAAAATCAACAGGCGCGGCTTCGCCGCCGCCGGCGCCGCCTTCGGTTGCAAACGCGATCGGGTATTGCGGGAAGGGATGCGCGCCCTCTTCATGCTTCCCCGCATGATGGCCGCCGCCCGTCAGCGCCGTTGCAAGGTGCGGCAGGCCGAAAAACAACAACAGCGCGGCGAGGGTCGCCCCGGCGATCTTATTGAAAAACATCGGATCTTGCATGTCGGGCCCCTCAAGGACGCAATGCCGGCAAAAGCGCTTGGCGGGGCCTTTTACCGACGGTTTTCGGGCGCGGCAAGAAACGGCGGGCCCTCTGGCGGCGCGGCCTTTGCGCGCGGCGGACGCACCGCGAAGGCGCTTGCGTCCTGAGCGTCACGACCGATAGCTGAGGCGAATGGCGAAAGAGAGAAGGGATCCGATGAACAGCGCGACGGAGCCGGCGGGGAAAATCGCCTTTCAGGGCGAACCCGGCGCCTATTCGCATCTTGCCTGCGAGGCGTTCGCGCCGGCCTTCACCCCGTTCGCCTGCCCGACCTTTGAGGCGGCGCTCGCCGCGGTTCGCGATGGCGCGGCGGAGCGGGCGATGCTGCCGATCGAGAATTCGCTCGCGGGCCGCGTTTCCGACATTCATCACCTCCTCCCTGACTCCGGCCTGCACATTGTCGCCGAGCATTTTCTCGCCGTCCGCCACCAGCTTCTCGGAAGACGCGGCGCGCGGCTTTCCGACATCCGCGTCGTCCGCAGCCATGCAATGGCGCTCGGCCAAGTGAGGGGTTTCTTGGCGCGGCTGAACATCCCCGCCGAGGTGACCGGCGACACCGCCGGCGCGGCGAGGCGGCTCGCGCAGTCAGGGCGCCTCGATGAAGCCGTTATCGCCTCGGCGAAGGCGGCGGAGCTTTACGGCCTCGACATCCTCGCCGAAAATGTCGAAGACGCTGGGCACAATACGACTCGGTTTCTCGTCATGGCGCGCGAAGCCGCAGATCCGGGTCGCCGCGCGCCGGTCGTCACGACGTTTGTTTTCGAGGTCCGCAACATCCCGGCGGCGCTCTACAAGGCCCTCGGCGGATTCGCGACCAACGGCGTCAACATGACGAAGCTTGAAAGCTACATGCTCGAAGGCTCGTTCAGCGCGACGATGTTATACGCCGATATCGAAGGCCATCCCGAAGACGCGAATGTCAGGCTCGCGCTCGAAGAGCTCGCGTTCTTTTCAACGCAGTTCAAGCTTCTCGGCGTTTATCCTTCTGCGCGCGGCCGCTAGAGCTTCGCGTCATGATTCGGAATCAGGGCGCTTGCTCTAGGCTTTGATTTGCGCGGCGTTAGCCGCTTCGCGCCTCACTTGCGCAAAACCGCGCACACTTTTTCGCACGCCGCTTTAGAGCGCGTGCTGCGAAAAAGCGCATGCGCGTTTGCGAAACGCCCCATTAATCCGCCGCCCATCTTTCGATCAGCCGCCGGGCGATCGTGAAGCGCGGCGGTAGTCGCACGTCCTCGCGCCGTTCCCCGGCGAGAAGGCGGCGGATTTCGTCGCGCGACATCCAGCGCGCCTCGACGATTTCCTTTTCGTCAAGCTTCAGCTCCTTGTCCTTTGCGTCGGCGATGAAGCCCATCATCAGCGAGGAGGGAAACGGCCATGGCTGCGAAAACTGATACCGTACGTTGGTGAGGGCGACCCCCGCCTCCTCCTTCAGTTCGCGAACGGCGCAGGCTTCAGGCGTCTCGCACGCCTCGACAAAGCCGGCGAGCGCCGAGAGAAAACCGGGCGGAAAGCGGGGGCCTCGCGCAAGGAGACAGGCGTCGTCGTGGACGGCGAGAACGATCGCGACCGGATCTGTGCGCGGGAAGTGCTCCGTCCCGCATTGCTGGCAGAGGCGCCTGGCGCCGCCGTCCTTCATCTCCGTCTTTGCTCCGCAGTGGGCGCAATGCGCGTGCCGTCGATGCCAGTCGATCAGCCAGCGCGCCGCGCCGATGACAGCGATATCCTCGCCGGAAAGGGCGCCCGCCGCCTCGCGGAGCGGCGTGTAGGCGCCGAGATCCGCGAACGGCGCCTGCCCGGGCCCCGGCGCGCCCGACGCGTCGATCGCAAAATAGGCGCGAGGCCCCTTGAGGCCGAGAAAGACGACGGTCGCGCCGGCGTCGAATTCGCGCCGCGCATCGGCGGCGAGAAAAGCCGCCTTCCCCTCGCGAATGAGCGGATCGCCCCGATATAGCGGAATGATCAGGCTCGCCGGATCAGCCAGACGCGTCGCCAGCCACTCCGGATCGGTCCGCGCGCCGGAGGCGCGGTCGAGCGGTTCGGCTGCAAAAACAATGATCTCGGCCGGATCCGGCATCGTTCGCCGCTCAGCTGAAGAGAGACGCAAAAGCCGGCCAGCGCACGACGAGGAGGAAAAGCGCGCAAATCCACGTGATGCAGGCGGTATAGAAAAGCGCCGGCGAGGTCCTGACGATGACGTTGCCCGACCATTGAACCGGCGTCTTGATTCCAAGCGGCGTGAAGAGATGAAAAGCAATCGCGCCGGACATGATCGCGATCGCAATGAGGCCGCCCAGAAACTGCGCGGCGCCGACAAAGGCGCCGCCGGCGAGGACGGCGAGCGCAAGGGGAACGGCGATCAGGAGGAGCGAGGAAAGAAGTTCGCCAAGTCCGATCGCCCACGGTCCGACCGGATAAAAGAGTTCGATCTTCGACCAGTCGCGCAAGGTCTCGAAAATGTGCCGCGTCGTCGGATGTCCGGCGAATTTGAACCGCAATGAATCAAGAAAGACGCCTGAAATGAACAGCGCGGCGGCCCAAGGCAGCAAGGAAAGCAGCATTTGCATGAAGCGGCCCCGTCCCGAAAACGCGCTCTCATACCGGAATCGAGGGCGCGCGGCGAGGCGGCCCCTTGGCTTGCTTTTCGGTCCGCCGGACAACATATTCCGCCGCGGAAGGCCGACGGACGGACCCCTCGCCAACCCGGTCAGGTCCGGAAGGAAGCAGCCGTAACGAGTTTCGGCCCGGGTCGCTCGGTCTTCCACCTTCCTCCCCAACGCCGCCGGAGGCCGCCCTTGAAGATATTCCTGACCGGCGGAACAGGCTTTGTCGGCGGCGCCGTTCTCAGGGCGCTTTCTCCGCGCCATTCGATGGCTGCGCTGTCGCGCACGGCGAAAGGCGACTGCGTCGTCGAAGCCCTGGGCGCAGCGCCGGTCCGGGGCGATCTCGAAAGCGTTTCATCGGACATGATCGAGGGCGCCGAAGCGGTCATTCACGCCGCCGCGTTCGTCGAGGAGTGGGGGTCTTGGGCGCAGTATGAGGCCGTCAATGTGACGGGTACGGAGCGTCTCTTGAATGCGGCGCGGGACGCCGGCGTCCGGCGCTTCGTCCATGTCGGCACCGAGGCGGCGCTTTTCCGCGGCCAGCACATGCGCGACATCGACGAAACCTATCCCTTGGCGCCGGATTCGCCGTTTCCCTATTCGGCGACGAAGGCGCGCGCCGAGATGGCGGTCCTCGCGGCGAACGATCCCGCCGGCGGATTTGAAACAATCGTCATCCGCCCGCGCCTTGTCTGGGGCGAAGGCGACAAGACCATCCTGCCCGCGGTCGCGGCGATGGCCGAGCAGGGGAAATTCGCCTGGATCGACGGCGGGCGCGCCATGACGTCAACGACGCATATCGACAATCTCGTCCTCGCGCTCGAACTCGCCTTGACCAAAGGTTCACCGGGCGAGGCTTATTTCGTCGTCGACGGGCCGCCGATCGCCTTTCGCGCGTTCCTGGCGGCTTACCTCAAGACCGCGGGCGTCGAACTTCCGGAAAGATCGGCGCCGGGCGGCTTGATCCGCCTCGTCGCAAATGTCGCCGAACCGCTCTATCGGCTTGCGAATTCCGCCGCGCCGCCGCCGATCACCCGCTTTACGGCGCACATCATGAGCCGCGACTGCACGCTCAGCGACGCAAAAGCGCGCGCCGACCTTGGATACCGGCCGGTCGTCTCCCTCGCGGAGGGCCTTGCTCGCCTTGCGGGCTGACGCGCCGCCGGGATAGGAACGCGGGATGCCCGTTCTCCAAGACGCAGCAAACTATCAGGTCCTCGCGCGCAAATACCGGCCGCAGACGTTTGACGACCTCATCGGCCAGGGGCCGATGGTGAAGACGCTGAGGAACGCCTTTGCGACGGGCCGCATCGCGCACGCCTATGTCCTTACCGGCGTCCGCGGGGTCGGCAAAACGACGACGGCGCGCATTCTCGCGCGGGCGCTCAACTATGTCGGGCCGAACGGCGAGGACAAGGGTCCGACGATCGATCTTTCCGTCGAGGGGCGCCATTGCCGCGCGATCGCCGAAAGCCGGCATCCCGACGTCTTCGAAATGGACGCCGCCTCGCGCACCGGCGTCGGCGACATCCGCGAACTCATCGAGGGCGTCCGCTATGCGCCGATCGAGGCGCGATACAAGGTCTACATCATCGACGAAGTTCACATGCTGTCGACCGCGGCGTTCAATGCGCTCTTAAAGACGCTGGAAGAGCCGCCGCCGCATGTGAAATTCATCTTCGCGACCACGGAGATCAGGAAGCTCCCCGTGACGGTTCTGTCGCGCTGCCAGCGCTTCGATCTCCGCCGCATCGAAATCGAGACGCTGACGGATCACCTCGCGGCGATCGCCGCGAAGGAGAACGCCAAAGTCGAGCGCGAGGGGCTGTTCATGATCGCGCGGGCCGCCGAGGGCTCCGTGCGCGACGCGCTCTCTATTCTCGACCAGGCGCTCATCCAGCGCACGAGCGCCGACGAAACCGTAACAGCCGAAATGATCCGCAGAATGCTCGGCCTTGCCGACCGCAGCCAGAGCTGGGAACTTTTGGACGCGGCGCTTCGAGGCGACGCCAAGAGCGCGCTTGAGAATTTCCGGATCCAGTATGACGCCGGCGCCGACCCGGCCGTCATCCTGCGCGACCTCCTCCAGATCACGCACCTCCTGACGCGGGTCAAAGCGGCGGGCCCTGAAGCCGCCGCGCATGGCGCCGCCGGCGAGGCCGACGCCGCGCGCGCGAAGGCGACGGCGGACGCGCTCGCCGTCAACGGCCTGACGCGGGCGTGGTCGCTGCTGATGAAAGGCCTCATCGAGACGCAATCGGCGCCTGACCCTGTCGCCGCCGGCGAAATGGCGCTCATTCGCCTCGCTTTCGCCGCCGATCTTCCGACTCCGGATGAAGCGCTCAAGATGCTCGCGGGCGGAATCCTTCCCGCTGCAGGAGCCCCAAGGCCCGCTGCCGGCGCGCTTTCGCCCGCGCGGGGCGGCGGCGCGCCAATCGCCGCTTTCGCCGAACCGCAGGCGGCGCTCGAGCCCGCCGACTCGGCTCCGGCGCCTTCGAGGCCAAAGCTCGATAGTTTTCTTGACGTCGTGCGGCTCGCTGACGCGAAACGCGACGCAAAGCTCAAGGTCGAGCTTGAAAGCTACGTCCACCTCATCGCCTTCGAGCCGGGTCGCATTGAACTTCGGCTCCATGAGCGCGCGCCGCCAGATCTCGCAAACCGGCTCATGCAGCGTCTTAAGGAGTGGTCCGGCCGGCAGTGGATCGTGTCCATCAACGCGCAGGAAAAGGGGCGAGAGACCTTGCGCGATGCGCGCACGGCGGAGGTCCTTGCGCACCCGATGGTGCGACGCGCGCTTGAATTATTTCCGGGCGCGGAAATTGTCGCGATTCGCGATCCGAAGCCGCAAGCGCCGCTGGAGCCGGATTCCGCAGCCGGCCCTGACTCTGCCGAAAACGAGAGCGAGTGAGCGATGAAAGACCTCGGCGATTTGATGAAACAGGCGGGCGCGATGCAAGCGAAGCTCGCCGCGGCGCAGGAGAAGATCGCCGCGCTCGAAGTCGAGGGGCAATCGGGCGGCGGCATGGTGAGGATTGTCTTAAACGGCAAAGGCTATGCAAAAAGCGTCGCGATCGAGCGCGGCCTGATGAAGCCCGAAGAAGGCGAAGTGCTCGAGGATTTGATCGCCGCCGCAATCAACGACGCGAAGTCGAAACTCGAAACGCGGGCGGCGGAGGAAATGAAATCCCTGACCGCGGGATTGCCGCTGCCGCCGGGTATGAAGCTGCCGTTCTAGATCATTCTTGGTCGGCCTGGTCTCCGTCACAGCCGAGACGACATGGAGATTGCGCCGGCACAATGGGAAAGAAATATGGAACAACCTGCCAGCCCTAACGCGATTTTCCGCGCGCCCCCATGTTGGCGATTTCGTTCTTGTGCGGCGGCATTGCGTTTGCGATCGGCCGGCGAAAAGTCAATAACGCGGCCCTCTGGACCATCCTGTGATTAATTCCATTCGTGAATTTCGTGGCGAGGCTGTTCTTGATCAGCAAGACCGACAAACTTGTCATCGAGGAGATCGCGGCGCTCCGATCACGGGTGGAAACCCCCGATTCTCGCGGCGCATGAGCGCCGAGCGCGCCAAGAATTGAATTCATGCCCTCTCCCAATATCGGCCCCGAACTTCAGCGCCTTATCGACCTTCTCGCGAAGCTGCC
>JACADX010000372.1 GCA_013389125.1 Parvularculaceae bacterium
GGCCCACATCGATGCGGGCAAGACGACGACGACCGAGCGCGTCCTTTATTACACGGGCAAGAGCCACAAGATCGGCGAAGTTCATGACGGCGCCGCGACGATGGACTGGATGGAGCAGGAGCAGGAGCGGGGAATTACGATCACGTCGGCCGCGACGACCTGCTTCTGGAAGGAAAAGCGTCTCAACATCATCGACACGCCGGGTCACGTCGACTTCACGATCGAAGTCGAGCGCAGCCTACGGGTTCTTGACGGTGCGGTCTGCCTCCTCGACGGCAACCAGGGCGTCGAGCCGCAGACGGAAACCGTCTGGCGCCAAGGCGACAAATACAATGTTCCGCGCATCATCTTCGCCAACAAGATGGACAAGATCGGAGCGGATTTCTATTTCTGCCTTGACTCGATCAAGCAGCGCCTCGGCGTCAAAGCGGTGCCGTTGCAGCTTCCCGTCGGCATTGAAACGACATTCAGGGGCGTCGTCGATCTCCTCGAGATGAAGTCGATTATCTGGGACGAGGAGACGCTCGGCGCGAGCTATCACGACGAGCCGATCCCGGCGGACCTTCAGGCGAAAGCTGAAGAATATCGCGCCGCGCTGGTCGAAGCCTGCGTCGAACTCGATGACGACGTCATGGCTGCGTATCTTGACGGCAACGAGCCGGATATTGCGACCCTGAAGCGTCTCATCCGCAAGGCGGTCGGGAAGGGCGTGTGGTATCCAGTGCTGTGCGGCTCGGCGTTCAAGAACAAGGGCGTGCAGCCGCTCCTTGACGCGGTTGTGGATTTCCTGCCGAGCCCGAACGAAGTTCCCGCGATCAAGGGCGTTCATCCGGATACGGACGAGGAGCTTGTCCGCAATTCGTCGGATGATGAGCCGCTTGCGATGCTGGCGTTCAAGATCATGAACGACCCGTTCGTCGGATCGCTGACATTCTGCCGCGTCTATTCGGGCCGCCTTGAATCCGGCACGACCCTGATCAACACGGTGAAGGGCAAGAAAGAGCGCGTCGGACGCATGGTGCAGATGCACGCGAACGAGCGCATCGACATCAAGGAGGCCTACGCGGGAGACATCATCGCCGTCGTCGGCCTTAAAGACACGACGACGGGCGATACGTTGTGCGATCCGATGAAGCCTGTCGTTCTTGAGCGCATGGTGTTCCCGGAGCCGGTCATCGAACTTGCTGTCGAGCCGAAGACGAAAGCCGACCAGGAGAAGATGGGCCTTGCGCTGCAGCGCCTCGCGGCGGAGGACCCCTCGTTCCGGGTTTCGACCGACGAAGAGTCAGGCCAGACGATCATTAAGGGCATGGGCGAGCTGCACCTCGACATCATCGTCGACCGTATGCGCCGGGAATTTAAAGTGGAAGCCAATGTCGGCGCGCCGCAAGTCGCCTATCGCGAATGCTTCACGCGCGCCTACACCGTCGACTACACGCACAAGAAGCAGACGGGCGGCACCGGCCAGTTCGCGCGCCTCAAGATGAACATCATTCCGCAGGCCCCCGGGACCGGATACGAATTTGAATCGAAGATTGTCGGCGGCTCGATCCCCCGCGAATACATCCCAGGCGTGATCAAGGGCATTGACTCGGTGAGGAACGCCGGCATGCTGGTCGGCTTCCCGATCCTCGACTTCAAGATCGAATTGATCGACGGCGCTTACCACGATGTCGACTCGTCGGTCCTCGCCTTCGAAATCGCCGCGCGCGCGGCGCTTCGGGAGGCGAAGCCCCATCTCGGGATGGCGCTTCTTGAGCCGATCATGAAGGTCGAGGTCGTGACGCCGGAGGAGTTCACCGGAACGGTCATCGGCGACCTCAACTCCCGCCGGGGCCAGATCCAGAACCAGGAAATGCGCGGCAATGCGAACGTCGTGTTCGCGATGGTGCCGCTCGCAAACATGTTCGGCTACGTCAACACGCTGCGCTCGCAGACGCAAGGGCGCGCCAACTACACGATGCAGTTCGATCACTACGAACAGGTGCCCAAGAACGTCCAGGAGGAGGTCCAGGCGAGGCTGGCGGGATAACGGCAGCTTTGCAGGAAGGCGAGGGTCCTCCGGTTGAGAACAACCGCCTTCGAGAAGTCGGAATAGGAAGTCGTCAGGAGACGGAGAAAGTAAGATGGCGAAAGCAAAATTCGAACGCACGAAGCCCCATGCGAACGTCGGCACGATCGGTCACGTCGACCACGGCAAGACGACCCTGACGGCCGCGATCACCAAGTATTTCGGCGAATTCCGGGCTTATGACCAGATCGACAACGCGCCGGAGGAAAAGGCCCGCGGCATCACCATCAACACGGCGCATGTCGAGTATGAATCGGCCGCCTGCCACTACGCTCATGTCGACTGCCCCGGGCACGCCGATTACGTGAAGAATATGATCACCGGCGCGGCGCAGATGGACGGCGCGATTCTCGTCGTGTCCGCCGCCGACGGCCCGATGCCGCAGACCCGGGAGCACATCCTCCTCGCCCGCCAGGTCGGCGTGCCGGCGATCGTCGTTTTCATGAACAAGGTCGACATGGTCGACGATCCGGAGCTTCTCGACCTTGTTGAGATGGAAATCCGGGAGCTGCTCTCGAAATACGAATTCCCGGGCGACGATATTCCGATCATCAAGGGCTCGGCGCTCGCAGCCATGGAAGGGCGCGATCCAGAAATCGGCGAAAAGTCGGTCCGCGCGCTGATCGAAGCCGTCGATACTTACATCCCGACGCCGAAGCGCCCGATCGACCAGCCGTTCCTGCTTCCGATCGAGGACGTGTTCTCGATCTCGGGCCGCGGCACGGTCGTCACCGGCCGTGTTGAGCGCGGGGTCGTCAATGTCGGCGACGAACTCGAAATCGTCGGCATCCGCGCGACGTCGAAGACGACATGCACGGGCGTTGAAATGTTCCGCAAGCTGCTCGATCGCGGCGAAGCTGGCGACAACGTCGGCGCGCTGATCCGCGGCGTCGCCCGTGAAGAAGTCGAGCGCGGCCAGGTGCTGTGCAAGCCCGGTACGGTCAAGCCGCACACCGAGTTCGAAGCCGAAGTCTACGTGCTGTCGAAGGATGAAGGTGGCCGTCACACGCCGTTCTTCGCCAACTACCGCCCGCAGTTCTACTTCCGCACCACCGACGTGACCGGCGAAGTGATCCTTCCCGAAGGCACCGAGATGGTGATGCCGGGCGATAACGTCTCGATCGGCGTCAAGCTGATCGCGCCGATCGCCATGGACGAAGGCCTGCGCTTCGCGATCCGCGAAGGCGGCCGCACCGTCGGCTCGGGCGTGGTCGCCAAGATCACCAAGTAAGCCTGTGTCGCTCCCCCGCGGGGGAGCCGACCGGAAAGCTAACAGGAGGCCCGGCGTTCACGCGAGCGCCGGGCCTCTTTTTATGTGGAGCGGCGCTATTGTCCCGAGCGGGGCAGGGGTAACGATCCGGTCGCAAATTTTCGTGGCCGCGAGGGCTTGCCAGAATCCCCTCGGCTCCGTATAGGCGCGGCTTCGCAGCGGGGATTCGTTTCGGCTGCAACGAAATTCAATCGGAACTGGCAAGGGCCGCCCGCTGACGGGAAACCGGATGCAAGCGGGGCCGGCCTTTGTTTTTTGGATTTTCCCGGCGTGCCGGGCAGGTCCGTGGCTCTTTCGCATCGGTAGTAGGACATGGAAGCTCAGAATATCCGCATTCGCCTCAAGGCGTTCGACCACCGCGTTCTGGATCAGGCCACCGGCGAAATCGCCGACACGGCCCGCCGGACCGGCGCACTTATTCGGGGCCCCATTCCTCTGCCGACGCGCATCGAGAAGTTCACCGTGAACCGCGGCCCGCACGTCGACAAGAAGTCGCGCGAGCAGTTCGAGGTGCGCACCTACAAGCGGCTGCTGGACATCGTGCAGCCCAACGCCACGACCGTGGAC
>JACADX010000252.1 GCA_013389125.1 Parvularculaceae bacterium
CGCAAGATCTGGCGGAGAGGAAGGGATTCGAACCCTCGATACCGTTTAACGGGTATACGCCCTTAGCAGGGGCGCGCCTTCGACCAGCTCGGCCACCTCTCCAGCGCGGCGGAAAATGTCCGCATTCCGGCGCTCTTGCAAGGCTAAAGGCCGCAGCGCCGGAAAAAACCGGCGCGTCCGGGCGACCATTGGAAGCGGCGGCGCTATTGGCAGGCGGACCCGCCGGACATGAATTCCGCAAGCGCGCCGGCGTTGAGATCGTCGGCTGAGGCTTCTTCCTTCGCAGTTTCAGCGATGAAGTCGCTATAGGTGACGCACGCATCTTCGGCGGGCTCAAGCGCTGCGTCGCCGTCGCCCTGCGGCGCCGGGAAAGGCCTCCCCGCTGCTTCGGGGGCGATCAAGGCCTCGCTCGCATAGGCGGCCTCGGATTCCGTGCGCGCGATTTCGGCCGCGCTGTCGACCGGCTCCATGATCAGCGGCGCCGGCGTCGCCGAATTTTCGGCGATCGGCGAGGCCGACTGCGCGGCGACCGGCGCTTCCGTCGGCGGAGATTCATCATGCGGCCCTTCCGGCGGCGGCGCGATCTTGCGGGGCCGAAAGCTCGGGCGGGGTAATCCGCGGGTCTGCGTCTTCGCAGTCGGCGGCTCGGCCTGCGCCGCCGTCGCTGAGCTCGGCCTTGGCTTCAGCCGGACATGTGCGAGCGCGTCCGGCACCGACGCCAGCGGATTGAGGATCGGCTCGGCGAGCGCGACGATGCGCGGCGCGATGTCGGGGATAAGCCCCGGCGCACTGATCGGCGCAACCGACGCGACGCGCAATTGCGGGCCGCCGCGTTCGATGTCGGCGGCGAGCTTTCCCGCGATGCTGACATTGTTAAGACGGCTTCGGTAAATCTGGCTGTTTTCAAGGACGCGCTGGACGTAATTGCGCGTTTCCTCAAACGGGATCTGCTCCATCCAGTCGAGCGGGTCGGCGCCCGGCGCGCGCGGATCGCCATAGGCCTCGACCCATTGCTCGACGCGGTTCACGCCCGCGTTATAGGCGGCGAAGGTCATGATCCATGAGCCGCCGTAGCGGTTGATGAGGTGCGAAAGATGCGCGGCGCCGAGCGTCATGTTGTAATGCGGATCGTCGAGCAGCGCCGATTGGCGATAGGCGATGCGCTCCTTGCGCGCCGTCGCCTGCGCGGTCGACGGGATGAGCTGCATCATGCCGCGCGCGCCGGCTCTCGAATAGGCGCGCGGATTGAATTCGCTCTCCTGCCTTGAGAGGCCGAGAATGACCTCGGCGGGCGCAAAGCGCGCCGCGGAATTCGGGACGCTGATGTCCGGGTAGGCGATGTCGGCGGCGTATTCGCCCGTCCGAACGGCGACCTTGCCGGCCCTGACCGCGACATGCGGCGCGTTCACGCGCATCGCAAGGTCGGCAAGCTCCTTGAATTCGCCGCGCGACTGCAGCTGGTCGTCGATGTGATAGGCGAAGACGAGGAAGGCGCGATCGTCCTTGAGGTCCGTCAGCATACGGAGCGCTGCGACCGCGGGGCGCGACCCAAAGCGGGCCTTCTCCTCCGGCGTCGCCGGCGGGCCTTCCTCGAACGCCGCCGTCAGCGCGCCGCCCCCGACCTTCTCGGCCGCGAGCTGGCCGTAAAACGTGTAAATCTGCTCCGCGGCTTTCCCATAGCGGCGCGCCGCGATCGCCGCCTCGCCTTTCGCCTCGGCGGCGCGCGCGAGCCAGTACCAGCCGCGCGACACGGAAATCGGCGCCGAGACTTTCGCGGTCAGCGCCGCAAAATGCGTCTCGGCGCGCGCCGGGTCATTGAGGAACCGGAGCGCGATCCAACCTGCGTTGAATTCGGCCTCGGCGAAATCCGCCCCGCCGGGCTGAAGCCCGTGATGCGAGGCCATGGCGTAAGCGTCGGCGTATTGCCGGTTCTTGAGGGCCCACCGCATCAGGAGCTGTTGCTCGTCCCACCAGCGTTCGGGCTGGCGCAGGATGATCGGATCCGTCGGCGCGGCGCGCGCGATCGCGATGGCGCGCGGTTCTTCCTCGGCGCGCCGGAAGTGGCGGACCGCCGCCAGCATGACGCCGGGATCGGCGCGGTCTTCCGCGCTCAGCCGACTATATAAGCGCAAACCGTCCGGGCCGCCGAGCAGGAGCGCCGCGCGCGCTTCGGCGCGCCGACGGTCTTCGGCGCGAAGGCGCGAGAAAACACGCTTAGCGGTCGAAACCTCCCGCGACCAAAGCAGCCGGTCGACGCGTGCGGCGTGGTCATCAGGGGTAAGATAGCCGCCGTAATTCGCAAGCAGCCGCTGTTCATCCGCGAGAATGAAGTTGTTCTTGATCCATGCGTCCTTGATATGAAGCGTCGCGGCTTCGGGCGCGCCGGTCGCAAGCTGCGCTCTTGCGAGCTGCACCTTGCCCTCGCCGGTCACGGGATCGCGCGATTTGAAGAATTCGAGGATGAGGGCGGGCGAAGTCGTCCACAAAAGGCGCTTTTCGACATGCGTTTGAATCTTGAGCGCCGAAGGCCACTCGGGATGCGCATCAAGGAACCGGTCCGCATCGGCGATGGCGACAAGCGGATCCTCGGCGTCGAAATAGTACCACTCGCCGAGGCTTCGCGCGGTCTCGACCGTCATTTCCGCAGCAAGCGCGCGCGCCGCGGAATATTGGCGTTTGGAAACGAGCTCCTTGACCTTTTTCAGCCGGTCAAGGTCCGGCTGGGCGAGAAAAGCGGGGCCGGGCGGCGGCGGCTTCAAAGTCGGCGCGTCCATCGCCGCGAGCGGCGACGCCGCGGCCGACAGCGCGACTGCGGCGACCAGCGGCCGGAATGCGCCACTCATTCGTCCAATGCCAAGTCTCAACGCGCTAAGTCCCCTTCCGGCGGCGCCATGCTAGCGGATTTCGATCAAAATGCATGTCATTCGCCTTAAAAGGCCGCAAACTTGCCGGTTTTTCCTTGAGGCTGTATCGCAGGCGCCAACAAAGGAGCCCCCAACCCCATGAACGACCTTAAAGGCTCCCTTACGGCGCTTGTCACGCCGTTCAAGAACGGCGCCGTTGACGCCGACGCCTTCCAGCGCATCGTCGATCGCCAGATCAAGGCGGGAACAGCCGGGCTAATCCCGGCGGGGTCGACGGGCGAGTCGGCGACGCTCGCCTATGAGGAGCATTTCCGGGTCATCGAACTCGCGGTTGAGGCGGCTTCGGGCCGCGTTCCGGTGATCGCCGGCGCCGGCTCGAACGTCACCGCGCGGGCGATTGAACTTGTCCGTTTTGCCGAGAAGGCGGGCGCGGACGGCGTCCTCGCTTTGTGCGGCTATTACAACAAGCCGACGCAAGCGGGTCTCATCGCGCATTTTACCGCGTTGCACGAGGCGACGCGCCTTCCGATCATCCTTTACAACGTGCCGGCGCGGACCGTCGTCAGCCTTTCCGTCGAGACGATCGCGACCCTTTCAAAGCTGCCGCGCATCATCGGCATTAAGGATGCGACCGGCGATCTTGCGCGCGTCGCCTTGCAACGCGAGGCGAGCGGCCCCGGCTTCATTCAGCTTTCGGGCGAGGACATGACCGCGGTCGGCTTTAACGCGATGGGCGGCAGGGGCTGCATCAGCGTCACGGCGAATGTCGCGCCGGCGCTGTGCGCGAAGATGCAGAACGCCTGCCTCGCCGGCGATTACGCAACGGCGCTCAGCGTTCAGGACCGCCTCGCGCCATTGCACGAGGTTCTTTTCGTCGAGACCAATCCCGCGCCGGTCAAATACGCGATGTCGCTGATGGGATTGATGAGCGAGGACGTTCGCCTGCCGCTCGTCCCGCCGACGGACGCAACGAAAGGGCGCATCAAGGCGGTCCTCGAGGCGATGGAGCTCATCGACTGATGTCGGAGAAGAAAGAGGGCGCCTTCAAGCTCATCGCCGACAACAAACGCGCCCGCCACGATTATTTCATCGAGGACGTTTACGAGGCCGGGATCATGCTGACCGGCACCGAAGTGAAGGCGCTTCGCGAGGGCCGCGCGACGATCAAGGAATCCTACGCGACGCCGGAAAAGGGCGGGATCTGGCTTATCAACGCCAACATTCCGGAATATTCAGCCGGCAACCGCGAAAATCACGAACCGAAGCGCCCGCGAAAACTCCTCCTCCACGCGCGCGAAATCGCCAAGCTGACGCAGGCGGTCGAACGCAAGGGATACACGATCGCGCCCTTAAAGCTCTATTTCAATGATCGCGGCATCGCGAAGCTCGAAATCGGCCTCGCCCTCGGGAAAAAGGCGGCCGATAAGCGCGACACCGAGAAAAAGCGCGACTGGCAGCGCGAGAAGGGCCGCCTGATGCGAGAGAGAGGCTGACATGGTCGATGAATTCGCGCCCGATCCGATGGACGCGCCGGCGGACAGCGACAAGCCGGCGGTCTCAATTCACCCTCCGACGGTTCTCTTCATCGCGCTTGTCGCGGGCTACGTCGTCAGGCTGTTCGTGGGCGGACGTTTGCCGCTGCCGCGCGCCTTCGCCGAAGGGCTCGGCGGCCTTCTCATCATCGTCGCGCTCGGCCTCCTGATGGCGGCGATCCGGATCTTTGTCGAAAAGGCCCAGCCCTTGCTGCCGGCGACGCCCGCCAAGGAATTGTTTCTCAAAGGCCCCTACAAATTCTCGCGCAATCCGATCTATCTCGCGATGATGCTGTTCGGCGCCGGATTCGGCGTTGCGACTTCGAATGTCTGGATCATCATCACGACCACGCTCGCCGGCGCGCTTATCCACTTCATAGCGATCCTTCCGGAGGAAGCCTATCTCGAACGGCGATTTGGGGCGGAATACGCGGCGTACAAGGCGAGGGTGAGGCGGTGGGCGTAGGGCGGATCTTGATCCGCCGCCCCAATCGCGATTGCAGCGCGTGCGCGAGACTTCGGCGGGCCGACGCCCGCCCGGCAGCCTTTAATCCAACGTCCTTCTGAACCGCAACAGCGACAGGATCGACAAAACAGTCACGATGACCGCGATCGGCCAGACGTCGCCGCGGATTTCGGCGAACCCGGCGCCTTTCAGCATCACCTCGCGCACGACGCGAAGGAAATGCGTGATCGGCAGCGCCTCGCCGATCCCTTGCGCCCATTTCGGCATCGCCGCGAAGGGGAACATGAAGCCGGAAAGAAGGATCGACGGCAGGAAGATGAAGAACGTCATCTGCATCGCCTGCATCTGCGTCTTTGCGACGGTCGAGATGAGATAGCCGAGCATCAGATTGGCGAAGATGAACATGAAGAGCGCTGCGAAAAACGGCGCAGGATCGCCGAGGAAAGGAATCCCGAAAATGACGCGCGCCGCGAGGAGAACGATCGCCGTCTGCACGAAGCCGATCAAGATATAGGGCGTCGTCTTTCCTATCATGATCTCGCTTGCGCGGACCGGCGTCGACAACAAGGCCTCGATCGTGCCGCGCTCGACTTCGCGCGTCAGCGCAATCGAGGTGATCATGATCAAGGTCATCGTCAGGATGATGCCGAGAAGGCCCGGCACGATGTTCATCGAAGTCTCGCCGGCGGGATTGTACTGGCGGTGAATGACGGCCTCGAACGGCGGAACGCCGCCGCGGAGCTTTCGAGGCAGCCTGTCGAGTTCCGGCGCGAAG
The DNA here is from genome assembly GCA_013389125.1 of Parvularculaceae bacterium. Lineage (GTDB taxonomy): Bacteria > Pseudomonadota > Alphaproteobacteria > Caulobacterales > Parvularculaceae > Amphiplicatus. The sequence continues at coordinate 5,638 of JACADX010000252.1, forward strand.
GCGCGCCGAGCGATCTCGTTCGCCGCGGCGATCGGGCCTGACGCGGCGACGGGGTCCGAGGCGTCGGCGGCGATGAGGATTTGCGGGCGCTCGCCGCGCACGAAATCGCGCTCGAAATGCTCCGGAATAACGATGAGATAGGAGACCTCTCCGGCCTGGAGGAGGCGTTCGCCTTCGGCCTCGGTCGAAACGCGCCTGACGATCTTGAAATAGTCCGATTGGCGAAGCGAGGCGAGGAGGCTCCGCGTCAAGGGCCCGTCGTCGCGAAGCTCGACGGCGGTCGGCATGTTCCGGGGATCGGTGTCGATGGCGAAGCCGAAGAGCGTCAGCTGCATGATCGGCACCATGATCATGATCGCGAAGGTCGGCCGGTCGCGCCGCATCTGGACAAGCTCTTTGAGGAACACGGCCTTGATGCGGGAGAGCGAGATCATTGGCCGACCCGCGTCTCAAGGCCGTTCGCGAAATTGTCGGTCGCGCCGGTCATGAGATAGATGAACGCCTCTTCGAGCCCCGCTTCGATCGTCTCGACCTCGATTTCGGGAAGGCCGTCAACCGATTTCATCGCAGCGGCGAGCGCATCGGGATCTCGCCCGGCGACGTGGATCGCGGCGCCGAAACGCGCCAGCACGTCGAAGCCGCCGGCGCTTTTGAGTCGCCGCGTCGCCTCGTCGAGCGCCGGCGTTTCGATGCGCCGCGCGAAAAGGCCGACCTCGTCCGGTATGTCGGCGGTTCGCGCGTCAATGAGCTTCTTTCCGTAGGCGATGAAGGCGATGCGGTCGCATTGCACGGCCTCATCCATGTAATGCGTCGAGACGAGGGTCGTGACGCCCTCCGCCGCATAATCGCGGATGGCGTCCCAGAAATCGCGCCGCGCTTTGGGATCGACGCCGGCGGTCGGCTCATCGAGGAGGAGAAGCTCCGGCTCGTGGATCATGCAGGCCGCGAGCGCAAGGCGCTGCTTCCAGCCGCCCGAAAGCGTGCCCGCAAGCTGCTTTGCGCGATCGGAAAGGCCAAGCGACTTCAACGCCGCGTCGACGCGGTCCTTGACGTTGTCGAGACTGTAGAGCCGCGCGATGAATTCGAGATTCTCGCGGATCGAAAGATCGCCATAGAGCGAAAAGCGCTGCGTCATGTAGCCGACGCGCTCCTTGATCCTGTCGCTTTCTTTAAGGACGTCGAGGCCGAGCACCGCTCCCGATCCGCCATCCGGTTTCAATAGGCCGCAGACCATGCGGATCGTCGTCGTCTTGCCGGAGCCGTTCGGGCCGAGAAAGCCGTAGATCGCGCCTTTCGGAACGGCGAGATCGAAATGGTCGACGACCGTCCGCCCACCGAATTTCTTCGTCAGCCCTTTGACGTCGATGACGGGCGCGCCGTTCATTGCGGCGGCTCGATGGTCACGGGAAGTCCGGTACGAAGGCCGGAAGGGTCGTCGGGCCGCGCTTCGACCAGGAAGACGAGTTTTTCGCGCTCGTCGATCGAATAAATGACCGGCGGCGTCAATTGCGGCTCCGTCGCGACGAAGGAGATTTTCGCGGTGCGTCCCGCGGCGCACGCGTCGCAGGAAAAGGAAAGCGTCGCGCCGATTTGCATCTTCGCGAGCATCGTCTCCGGCGCGAAAAAGCGGAGCTTCAGATTTTCAGGCGGCAGAAGCGCGACGACGGGATCGCCCGGCGCGACAACCTCGCCCGGGCGGCGATAAACGCGCTCGATCGCGCCGGCGGCGGGCGCCGCCGTTTCAAGGTCGGCAAGGCGCTTTTCGGCGAGCTTTGCCGCGGCGGTCATCGAATCCCATTCGCGCTGCATCGCTGCCCGCTCGGCGCGCGCGCGTTCGAGCCGCGCTTTCGCCGAGGCGTAGGCGGACGCGTGCGCATCATACTGCTCGCGCGACACCGCATCGTCCGCAAGCAGCGACTTCGAGCGGCGGTAATTCTGTTCAGCGAGCCTTAGCGCCGCTTCCGCTTCGGCGATCTGCTGCGCCATCGCGCCGTCATCCGAGGCGCGCGCTTCGGCGCTTTGCGCGGCGGCCGCCGCCTGTTCCGCCGCAATCGACAGGCGCGTCGGATCGAGCGTGAAGACGATATCGCCGGCCGCGACGCGATCGCCTTCGCGAACGCTCAGCGTCTTGACGACGCCGGCGTCCTGTGGGGCGAGATAGACGAGCTCGGCCTCGACATAGCCCGCAAGCGTCGCCGGCGCGTTCTCGGCGCAGGCCGCAAGGAGGAGGGCGGGGATGAGAATATGCGCTCTCATTTGAGGACCAGTCCTTCGAACAGAATTTCAAGATGCGCCTTGGCGATCGTGTCCGGCGGCGGGTCATCCTCAGCGCCGAGAACATGCCGGCGCATGGCGTGGATCAGGAGCGGCCCCATCACCAGCCTGCCGACGGCGTCCGAATCGACGTCGCGGAAGACGCCGTCGCCGACGCCTTTGCGATGGAGCTTGCGGACGGCGCCGAGCGCCTGGTCGACGACGCGCTGGCGATAAAAGCGCGCGACCTCCGCAAAGCGCGGCGCGACGGAAAGAACGAGCCTTGGCGTTGCAAAGATGCGGGGATCGTTCAACAGCCGCATGGCGGTGAGGACGATAAGGCGCAATGTCGCTTTGGGATCGTCGAGGCCGGCCTCAGCGAGCGCTTTCAATTGCGCCGCGACCGGCGCGACCTCGCGCTCGATCAGTCCACGGAGCAAAGCCTCCTTGCTGTCGAAATAAAGATAGATCGCGCCTTTCGAAAGCCTCGCCGCAGCGGCGATGTCGTCAACGCGCGCGGCGTCAAACCCCTTCTCGGTGAAGACGGCGAGGGCGGCGTCGAGAATCTCGTCGGGACGGGCTTCGGCGCGGCGGCGGAATTTGGGGACAGCGGCGCGGGTCATTTCCAATATATAACTGACCAGTCAGTTATTTTCAAGTGGCGAACCCCGGACAAAACGGAGTCCTCGCCGGCCGAAAGCGCTGGCGGCGCGGATTTCAGGGCTTTGGAGGCCTTGCATTCCTGTCCGGGGCCTGTAAGAAGCCGCGCGCCGACCGGCTCGCCGGCCGGCGTCCTGTCCGAGAC
>JACADX010000385.1 GCA_013389125.1 Parvularculaceae bacterium
CGCGCGGAAGGCGCGCATCCTGCGGCGCAATCGTGAAACTCTGAACCTCGCCGTTCTTGACAGCGCTGACGAAGGACGGCCCCGTCGTCGTCAGTTCGTCAAGGCCGTCCGATCCCGCGACGACCCAGGCGTGAACGGAGCCGAGGCGTCCGAGCGCTTCGGCGAGCGGCGCCGTCAGCGCGCGATCATAAACGCCCATCAGCTGCCGGCGCGCGAGCGCGGGATTGGCGAGCGGCCCAAGCACGTTGAACAAGGTCCGGACGCCGAGCTTGCGGCGTACCGCCGCGACATGCGCGACAGCGCGATGATGATAGGCGGCGAACATGAAGCCGATATTCGCGTCGCGAATCGATCGCTCGATCGTTTCCGGTTTCGCTTCAAGGTTGACGCCGAGCGCGGCGAGGACGTCTGACGACCCGGATCTGGAACTTGCCGCGCGATTGCCGTGCTTGGCGACGGGAACGCCGCAGCCGGCGACGACGAAGGCGACGGCGGTCGAAATGTTGAGCGTCTCGGCGCCGTCGCCGCCGGTGCCGCAGGTGTCGATCGCATTTTCAGGCGCGCGGATGCGAAGCGCCTTCGCCCGCATCGCCTCCGCAGCGGCGGCGATTTCCTCGACGGTTTCGCCGCGCGACCTCAGAGCGAGGAGAAAAGCGCCGATGTCGTCTTCGCTGACCGCGTTCTCAAGAAGCAGATCCATCGCGCGGCGCATTTCGGCGCCCGAAAGCGGCGCCCCGCCGCGCGCCTTTGCAAGGATCGGCTCGAATGCGCTCATTGCCGCGGCCGCCGGCGCCTCGTCATGGCGAGGAAATTCCGCAAGATCGCGGCGCCATGCTCGGATGCGATGCTCTCGGGGTGGAACTGGACGCCGGCGATCGGCGCGTCGGCATGCTCGAGGGCCATGATCTCGCCGTCATCGGCGGCTTTCGCGGTGACCTTCAAGACGTTGGGCAGGCTCGATCGTTCCGCGACCAGGGAATGATAGCGCGTCGCGCGAAACGGGGTCGGCAGTCCCGCGAAGAGACCGCCGCCTTCATGGACAATCTCGCTCGTCTTGCCGTGCATTTGCCGCTCGGCGCGGACGACGCGCCCGCCCATCGCTTCGGCGATCGACTGCAGGCCGAGGCAGACGCCGAAGACCGGGGCGTTTTTCTCGGCCGCAAGACGAATGAGCTCGACGCAGATCCCGGCGTCTTTCGGCTCGCCCGGACCAGGGGAAATCACAACGGCGTCGGCGCGGGCGAGGGCGTCGGCGGGCGAGAGGGCGTCGTTGCGGACGACCTCCACCGCTTCGCCGAGCCCGCCGATCAGGTGCACGAGGTTAAAGGTGAAACTGTCATAATTGTCGATCAGCAGAATCATAGCAGGCAGACTGCTTCAGTCCTGGCGCGCCGCACAAGTGCAGGGCGCGCCCTTGGGCGGCATGACCGCGTTTGTCTCGCTGGGGAGAGCGTTCGTTGGACGACAGGGTTCGTCAGGCCTTGATGACCTCCCGGGCGGAAGCGCAGACCCGGCGCGCCGCGGGTGAACTGCTGCCGCCGCTCGGTCCGATCGCGCGCGCCCTCGAGCGACAGCCGCCGGGCGCGCTCGGCGCGCTGATCGCGGCGGCGCTGGGGATCCTTCTTGGACTTGCCGGCGCGCTATTGACGGGCCGGGCCGACAACGCGGACGCAGCCAGCTTCTATGCCGCGAGCCTTGACCTTCGGGACGCGCCGCTGACCGCCGTCCGCAATGTCGAACCGCGTCGCTCGCGGCTCATCGAAGAGATATTGACGGCCGGCGCGCCGGAGCGCCTCGACGCCGAACGGCGCCGCGTCGCCGACCGCGGGGGCGCAAGACCGAAACTCGTCATCATTTTCGACGACATGGGAATAGACCGCCGCGCTTTCGGCGAGGTGATGGCGCTTCCAGGACCTGTCACATTGTCCTTCCTTCCCTATGGGCATGGGCTGCAGGCGCAGGTCGACGCGGCGAAGGCGCGCGGCGACGATGTGCTTCTCCATCTGCCGATGGAGCCTTCTGGCGCTGCGGACCCCGGTCCGAAGAGCCTTGAGGCGGACATGAGCGCCGATCGGCTCTTTGAAACGCTTGAATGGAATCTGGCGCAGTTTGACGGCTATGTCGGGGTCAACAATCACATGGGGTCGAAGTTCACGCGCAACGAGCAGGCGATGAAGCGCGTGCTCGCCGCGCTCGACCAGCGCGGGCTTTTTTACATTGACTCGCTGACGACGGGATCGAGCGCCGGCGCGAAGGCCGGCGCGGCGGTCGGCGCCGAAGTTTTCGTTCGCGACGTCTTTCTCGACGCCGAGCCGGGTCGAAGCGCCGTGCGCCGCCAGCTCGCGCTTGCCGAGGAGATCGCGGCGAAGACGGGCTACGCGATCGTCATCTGCCATCCGCGGCCCGAGACGCTCGACATGATCGGTCCTTGGCTGACGACGGCGCTCGCCCGCGGTTTCGAACTCGCGACGGTTTCCTCGCTTCGCAAGATCGAGGTCGCCGCCGCCCCCTGAAGCGAGAGTTAGGGCGCCTTTCGCCGCGAATCGCCGTTAACCAACGATCTCATTGATTCCGTTCGGAAACAAAATTCCGTCCCCCTCCCTTGAGGCGGGGTTACGATGGGCGGGATCGGAAGCATGGGCCAGCAAAAGACGTCATTCCGGGACGAGCGGGAGGCAAGGACCTGGACTTGCGGGGACGAAAGCGCGGCGCGCCGGAGTCGCGTTCCGCGGGAATGATCCGCTGGCATACAATCCGTATACGTATCATTATGGCGCAAAAGCGGCCTGGCACGGGGCTTGCTCTTCCGGGAATGCGAACCGCACGGA
>JACADX010000295.1 GCA_013389125.1 Parvularculaceae bacterium
CATTATCTCGGGCCCGATGAGGCGGCATGGGCGGATTATGACGCGACGCGCCTGTTGCGCGCCGGCCGCGCGAGCAATGCGCACATCCTCATCGACCAGGGATCGGCCGACCAGTTCCTCGCCGAAGAGCTAATCCCGCAGCTCTTCGCGGACGCCGCGAGGGAGGCGGGCCAGACGCTCACCCTCAATATGCGCGAGGGTTACGATCATTCATTCTATTTCATTTCGACCTTCATCGAGGATCACTTGCGCTGGCACCGGAAGGCTCTCGGGTAGGAGGGTTCTGCGGACCCGGTCCTTTTCCTGACCGATCGGTCGATCAATGCGCGCCGCACGCGAATTTTTCGCGCCTCTGGCGAGATTGCGCGCGCATAGCCGACCGAGCGGTCGGCGAATTGTTAGTTAACGGACGAACGCGCTTCCAGGCGTCGCTCGGCGAAAAAAAATCGCGGCGCCGCGACGGATTCTTCCGGTTGGCGCGTTGAGAGAATGTAGCGGCGCGACATCGCGCGGACTGAGGCTTTTTGAAATGACGAATGTTGACAGCTGGCCGGTTCCGCTCCGGCCGCTAAGGGAAAGACGGGGCGCGCCGGCAAGGCCGGTCGAAGCGGCCTCGAACGTCGCGAAAGGGCGCCTTTCGGCGCGTCCGGAATGGCGCCGTTTGATCTCCAACCCCGCAAGGAAAGCGGAGATGCCGCGCGCGGCGGCCGATCAGAGAGGCGCCCTTCGGGCGGCGCTCCGGCTGCTCAGGACGGGTGCGAAGCCGCGCGCCCTCAGGCAGGATCGCGACGTCCCGCCGACCTTGAGGAGCTGACCCATGCGCCGCCTCATCGCCGCTCTCGCGCTGTTTCAGGCGCCAATCGCCGCCGCTGAAACGCCCGCCGCGAGCGAGGCGACGCGCAGGGCGAACGCCGCCGTCGCCGCGACGCTTCCGGCGGACGCCGAAGACGAGGATTTCGCGAGCCGCGGCTTCATCGCGTCATGGCCGGAAGCGACGATCAAGGACGACAGGGGCCGCATCGTCTGGGATTTCGCCGCCTATGACTTCGCGACAGGCGCGGCGCCCGAGACCGCCAACCCGAGCCTTTGGCGCCACGCGCGACTCCTCGCCCGGCACGGCCTCTTCAAGGCGCATGAGCGCGTCTATCAGGTTCGCGGCTTCGACGTCTCGAACATGTCGATCGTTCTCGGCGACAAGGGATTGATCATCGTCGATCCGCTGACGAGCGTTGAAGTCGCGCGCGCCGGGCTCGCGCTCGCCCGCAAGCATTTGGGCGAGCGGCCGGTCCTCGCCGTCATCTACACCCACAGCCACGCCGACCATTTCGCGGGCGCGCGGGGCGTCGTCGGCCCGGAGGACCTGAAGAATGGACGTGTACGGATTATTGCGCCGGAAGGGTTCCTTGAGCATTCGGTGAGCGAGAACCTCATCGCGGGGCCGGCGATGGGCCGGCGCGCCGCTTACCAGTTCGGCTCGCGGCTTTCGCCCGGGCCTGCGGGGCAGCTCACTTCGGGCATCGGCCTCGCCGTTTCGGCCGGGACGCGTTCCCTCATTCCGCCGACCGAGATCATAGGGAAGACCGGCGAGACATTGACGATCGACGGCGTCACATTCGTCTTCCAGCTGACGCCCGAAACGGAAGCGCCGGCCGAAATGAATTTCTTCCTGCCGCAGTTCGGCGCGCTCTGCCTTGCTGAAAACGCCAACGCCTCGATGCACAACGTGCTGACGCCGCGCGGCGCGCTCGTCCGCGATTCAAAACGCTGGGCTGATCATCTGACAGAGGCGCTCAGAATGTTCGGCGCAGACGCCGAACTCGTCTTCGCCTCCCACGCCTGGCCGCGATTCGGCGGCGATCGCGTGCGCGACTATGTCGCGAGCCATCGCGACGCCTACAAATATCTCCACGACCAGACGGTGCGCCTCATGAACAACGGCCGGACGGGCGAGGAAATCGCCGAGGAAATCGCGCTGCCGAAAGCGCTTGAGGGCCGCTGGTTCAATCGCGGCTATTACGGAACGATGCGGCACAATTCGCGCGCGGTCTATCAGCGCTATATGGGCTGGTATGACGGCAATCCCGCGCACCTCAACGAACTGCCGCATGAGGTTTCCGCTCCGCGCTACGTCGCGGCGATGGGCGGCGCGAAAAAGGTGAGGAAGCTCGCTGAGCGCGCCGCCGGCCGCGGCGATTATCGCTGGGCGGCGGAGCTTCTCGACCTTGCGGTATTCGCCAACGCCGGCGACGCGAAGGCGCGGGCGATGCTGGCGGACGTTGAAGCGCAGCTCGCGTTTCAGGCGGAGAGCGCGATCTGGCGCAACATGTATCTCTCGGCGGCTGACGAGCTTCGAAACGGGGTTGCGCCCGGAGACCCGATCGCGCAAAGCGTCGATTTCATCGCGGCGACGCCGAGCGCCATGATCTTTGATCTGCTCGCGGTTCGCCTCGCAGCCGAAAGAGCGCCCGCGGAGGAGCTGCGCCTCAACTTCGAATTCCCCGAACGCAAGGAGGTCTTCGCAGCGACCGTCAGGAACGGCGTTCTCGTGCATGAGGCGGGCGTCCGCCATGCGGCTCCTGCGGCGACGATCGCGCTGTCGCGCGCGGCGTTTCTCGGCGCGATGTTCGCGGGCCGTCCGGCCGAGGCGAAGGTCACCGGCGATGTCGGCGCCTTCGAGCGCTTTCAAACGCTCTTCGATGCGCCGGACGGCGATTTCGACATTGTGACGCCGTGACTATTTCAGCGTTTTGAGGTAGGCGATGAGCGCCGCGCGCTTCTCGGCGTCAGCCATGCCGACATAGCTCATGCGCGTCCTGGGGACGACCTTTTGGGGGTTCTCGATGAAGGCGTCGAGCGTCGCGTCGTCCCAGACAAGGTTCGCCTCGCGCATCGCCGCGGAATAGTCGTAATCGGCGATATGCGCCGATCTCGCGCCGTAGATCGCGAAGAGGCTCGGGCCGACGAGTTTGACGTAACCGTCGGACTCGGGATCCTCTTTTGAATGGCAGACGGCGCATTCGGCGAAGGCGGCCCTTCCCCGCTGCTCCGGCGTCATCGGCTCGTCCCGCGCCGCCTCCCGTCCGCATGCAGACAAAAGCGAGGCGGCGGCGAACGCTGTGCGGCGGAAGGACGGCATCGGGAGTTCCTAAAGCGAAGTAAGCTTCGAGGAGTCTAGCCAGCGTCGCGCCGATCGGCTAGGGAGGCGGCCGGAAAACGGCGCCTTGAGGCGAGGTTGGGCCGCGTTAGCTCAGTTGGTAGAGCAACCGCCTTGTAAGCGGTAGGTCGCCTGTTCAAGTCAGGCACGCGGCACCATAGCGACGCGGGAGGCCGCGGAACAAGCGGCCGCAGGCGCGGCGAGCCGGGACGGCGATCCCCTCCGCGCTTGTCGACGGGTTCAGTGCCGACAGCAGCATGGGCTCGCGCCGCAAGGACCGGCCTGACATCGGCGCTTTTGAGGCGGCTTAGCGATTTCTTCAGCGCTGTTAACGCCTCGTTGC
>JACADX010000355.1 GCA_013389125.1 Parvularculaceae bacterium
CCTGCGGGACCCGGTTAGAGTCTTCAAAGAAAGTCGGGCGCGGATCGTCCCGGCGCGGAAGAGGGACCAAAGGACATGCGCAGGATCGCCGCGCTTTCGAGCGGCTTGGAGCGGAACGAAACGGCCGCCCGCGCGGCCGCGCCGCGTCGGGGCGCCTTCAAAGCGACGCAGGCGGCGTCGAAAAACGCAACGATCCGCGTCAATGCTCGGCGCATCGGCGCGCCCCGGCGCCCGCAAAGGCGCCCTTCGGCGCAAATCGGGCTTGGCGTCGCACCGGCGCGGCCGAGCGGGATATCAGCCGGCGGCGGCCTTTTTCGGCGGCTTTGTCGCGGCCTTTCGCGATGCCGCCTTTTTGGCCGCCGGCTTCTTCGCCGGCTTCTCCTTGGCGGGTTTTGCGGCGGTTTTGGCCGCCGGCGGCTTCTTGGCCGTCGCCCGGCGCGCCGGCTTTTTCGAGGGGCCCTTCGCTTCCCGCTCGGCGATGAGCTCGACCGCGCGCTCCAAGGTCAGCGCCTCAATGTCGACGCCCTTTGGAAGCGTCGCGTTGACCTTGCCGGATTTGACGTAGGGACCATAGCGCCCGTCCATGACCTGCACGGCCTCGCCGCTCGCGGGATGGGCGCCGAGGTCTTTAATGGGCTTCGGCCCCGATCCGCGGGCCCCGCGCGGATTGGCGCGTTTTTCGGCGATGACGGCGACCGCGCGGTTCAGGCCGACCTCGAACACGTCCTCGATCGAGGGAAGGTTCGCGTAGGTCTTGCCGTGCTTCACGTAGGGCCCGAAGCGGCCAAGGCCAGCCTCGATCGTCTCGCCGTCATCCGGGTGCGGGCCGACCTTTCTTGGCAGCGACAAAAGCATCAGCGCCTTTTCAAGCGTCACGTCTTCGACCTTCCAGGTCTTCGGAAGGCCGGCGCGCCTCGGCTTTTCCGTAGCGCCCTTTTCCTGCTCGCCGAGCTGGAGATAGGGGCCGAACCGGCCGACGCGGAGGAGCACCTGAAGCTCCGATTTCGGATCGATCCCGAGAACCTTGTCGCCGGCGCCGTCCTCGCCCTCGCTCGCCGAAAGCTGGCGACGGTAGTTGCATTCGGGATAGTTCGTGCAGCCGATGAAGGCGCCGAACTTGCCGGTCTTCAAGGAGAGCCGCCCGTTTCCGCAGACCGGACACGCGCGCGGGTCCGAGCCGTCATTCTTCTTCGGGAAGATGTGCGGAGCGAGCGCGTCGGTCAGCGCGTCAAGGACGTTGGTGATCCGCAGCTCGCCGACATTTTCAACGTTCGCCGAAAAGTCGCGCCAGAACTCGCGCAAGAACGCCTTCCAGTCGACATCGCCGTTCGAAATTTCGTCGAGCGTTTCTTCAAGATCGGCGGTGAAATCATATTCGACATAGCGCCGGAAAAAATTCTCGAGGAAGGCGGTGACGATGCGGCCCTTGGAATCCGGGATGAAGCGGTTTTTCTCCATCGTGACGTAGCCGCGATCGCGCAAGGTCGTCAGGATCGAGGCGTAGGTCGACGGCCGGCCGATGCCGAGTTCTTCGAGCCGCTTGACGAGCGAGGCTTCCGAATAGCGCGGCGGCGGCTGGGTGAAATGCTGGTCCGCCTTCACGCCGGAAACGGACGCCGAAGCGCCCTTGCGCACTTTCGGCAGAACGCCCGCGCCGTCCTCGCTGTCGGAATCGTCGCGGCCTTCCTCGTAGAGCTTCAGGAAGCCGTCGAAGAGAATGACCGTACCGGTCGCGCGAAGCCCGGTCTTCCCGTCCGTCGACAGGAGATCGATGGTCGTGTTCTCAAGCTCGGCCGACTGCATCTGGCTCGCCATCGCGCGCTTCCAGATCAGCTCGTAGAGCCGGTGCTGATCCTGATCGAGGCCGCGGATCTTGCCGGGCAGGCGCCCGAACGACGTCGGCCGGATGCATTCATGCGCTTCCTGCGCGTTCTTCGCCTTCGTCTTGTAAACGCGCGGCGCGTCGGGGCGATAGGGACCGCCGAACTCCTTTTCGATCGTCCGGCGCGCGTCGTTTATCGCTTCGCCCGCCATGTCGACGCCGTCGGTGCGCATATAGGTGATAAGGCCCGTCGTCTCGCCGCCGATGTCGACGCCTTCATAAAGCTGCTGCGCAAGGCGCATGGTGCGCTGCGCGTTGAAGCCGAGCTTTCGCGCCGCTTCCTGCTGCAGGGTCGAGGTCGTGAACGGCGCCGGCGGATGGCGCCGCGCCGGTTTGGCCTCGATCGCGTCGATCGCGAACGTCGCGGCTTCGACGGTCTTCTTCGCGGCGAGCGCCGCAGCCTCATTGGAGAGCGAGAACTTCTTCAGCTTCTCGCCGGCGAGCATGACGAGGCGCGCTTCGAACGGGGCGGAGCCCTCGGACGTCGCCTCGGCCGCGACGGTCCAGTACTCCTCGGCGACAAACTTTTCGATTTCGAGTTCGCGCTCGCAGATAAGGCGAAGCGCGACCGACTGCACGCGGCCGGCCGAGCGCGCGCCGGGAAGCTTGCGCCACAGCACCGGCGAGAGCGTGAAGCCGACGAGATAGTCAAGCGCGCGGCGCGCCAGATAGGCGTCGACGAGCGCCTGATCGACGGCGCGCGGATGCGCCATCGCTTCTGCGACCGCGCTCTTGGTGATCGCGTTGAAGGCGACCCGGTCGATCTTGAGGCCTTTTTTCAGCGCCTTCTTTTGCGCCAGCACTTCGAGGAGGTGCCAGGAGATCGCCTCGCCCTCGCGGTCAGGGTCGGTCGCGAGAATCAGCCGGTCCGACGCTTTCACGGCCTCGGCGATCTCGGAAACCCGCTTTTTCGAGCTGGCGTCGAGTTCCCACACCATCGCGAAGTCGGCGTCAGGATCAACCGACCCGTCCTTCGACGGGAGGTCCCGAATATGGCCGAAGGAAGCGAGAACCCGATAGTCCGAGCCAAGGTACTTGTTGATCGTCTTGGCCTTCGAGGGCGATTCGACAATGACGACCTGCATTGGGACGGGGGCTCCGGAACGGCGCTGCGGCGGGCCTGGCGGAAGGGGCCGGGCGCGAAGGGGGCGGAAAGTGCGTTGGGCCCGGTAAAGAAGTCAACCGCCAGGCGAGCCGGTAGCGCAATCCAAGGTAGAAGTTGCTTTTCTTTAACACCTGAAGTTGTTAAATTCGCAACGATGAAAGTCCGCGGCTCCCGCCGTCGGCAAAAGGAAAGCGTCGAAAATGTCAAGGGATGCAACAGCCCCCAAGGCGCCGGCGATGCAGCCGAGATTGGCGTCGGACGCCGAAACGGCCGAATATATCGGCGATCTCGTCAGCCAGCTCGAGCGGTTGGCGTGCAATCACGGTCTTGTTCTGCTGCAATACCTCCTCAAGGGCTGTCAGGAAGAGGCGGAAAGGGTCGCGGCCGATCGCTAAATCGTCGGACGCAGGGCGAACCTTCCGCCGGAGTGCTCTTCCGCGATCCCGGCGAGAACAAGCTCGACCAGGGCGTCAATAATGAGACCGGGCGGGGCGCCCACCGCCCGCAGAATCTCGTCGCGATGGAGCGGCGTGTAGTTCAGCGCCTCGAGGACACGGTCGCGAATGCGCGCGATCGCGTCGGCGTCGAAGCGCTCATCGATCGGTCAGCCGTCGAACCGGCCATGCGCGGGCTCCTCGGCCCGGCGGAACTGGCCCGCCAGCGCGTCGAGAATGTCGGCGGCGCTTTCGACAAGCGTCGCGCCGTCGCGGATCAAGCGGTTCGCGCCCTGGCATCGCGGATCGAGCGGCGAACCGGGCACGGCGAAAACCTCGCGCCCCTGTTCGAGCGCGAAGCGGGCCGTGATGAGCGTGCCGGACCTTGCCGCCGCTTCGACGACGACGACGCCGCGCGAAAGCCCGGAGATCAGGCGATTGCGGCGCGGAAAGTCGCGCGCCGTCGGCTCCGCGCCCGGCGGCTGTTCCGACATGACAAGTCCGCGCTCGGCGATCGCGGTCGTAAGGTCGGCATGTTCGGGAGGATAGACGACGTCGACGCCGCCCGCGACGACCGCGATTGTTCCGCTCTTGAGCGCGGCCTCATGCGCCGCTCCGTCAATGCCGCGCGCAAGCCCCGAAACGACGACGACGCCGGCCGCGCCGAGCCCTTCGGCGAGCGACCGCGCGATTTTGCGCCCGACGGCGGAGGCGTTGCGCGCGCCAATGAGCGCGACCGCGGGGCGGTCAAAAAGGCTCTTATGGCCGCGAACGTAGAGAAGCGGCGGCGCATCGGGGATTTCCGCAAGGAGACGCGGGTAATGAGGCTCGCAATGCGCGACGAGGTCGGCGCCGGCGCCCTTGGCCTGTTCGAGTTCGCGCTCGGCGACGGCGCGGGAAGACGCTTTGAGCGGCAACTTGCGGCCGGCCTTCATGGCGAGGCCGGGGAGCGCCTCGATCGCGGCGCGCGCCGATCCGAACCGCTTCAGGAGGCGCGCAAAGGTGATCGGCCCGATATTCTCGGTACGGATGAGCTGCAGCCAGTCGAGCTTTTCGCCGTCGCTGAGGATCGTCAATCCATTTCCCCCTCGCGGCCGCGCTCACGCTGTCTCGGCGGATTTATTCCCGGCGCCGATCTTCGGTTCGACGCCGTCGACGAGGCGGCGGATATTGGCGCCGTGCCGGACGAAAATGAGC
>JACADX010000079.1 GCA_013389125.1 Parvularculaceae bacterium
CCAAGGAGCGGCGTCGACGGCGGCAATCGACGGATGACGTCCAATGAGACTCCAGCGTCTTCGGGCGCCTTCGGACCCGGCGAGATGACGACAGCCTCGAGCGGGCGCCGCAGGAATTCGTCTGGGGACGCTGCGTCATTGCGCGCAACAAGCGTCTCAAAGCCCGCTTCGCGCACGTAGCGCGCAAGATTGTGGACGAATGAATCGTAATTATCGATGATCAGAATCACGCTTGAACGCCCTCTCGCCGGCGCCGCGCCGGAGCCAGTGCGCCGCCTTGGCGAGCGTCTCATCATACTCCGCTTGCGGATCGCTGCGAAGGGTCACGCCGCCGCCGACCGGCACCGCGACCGCGCGGCCTTCAACGACGGCGATCCGGATGGCGACGGCGAAGTCGGCGCCGCCGCGATCGTCAATATAGCCGATCGCGCCGCAATAGGGTCCCCTGCCCTTTCCTTCGATGTCGGCGATCGCCTTCATGGCCTGGATTTTCGGGGCGCCGGTAATCGATCCGCAAGGAAACATCGACGCCAGCGCGTCGGCCGGCGTGACGTCCGGCTTCAGAACGCCGCTGATCCGCGAAACGAGATGGTGGATGTTCGCGTGCGATACGAGTTCGCAGATCGCCTCCTCGCGGATCGAACCGTCTTCGCAAATCCGCGAGAGATCGTTTCGGGTGAGATCCGCGATCATGATGTTCTCGGCCCGATCCTTCGGATCAGCCGCGAGCGCCGCGCGCAGATGCGCGTCTTCCTCGGGCGTCGCGCCGCGCCGGCGCGTTCCCTTGATCGGTTCGGCGATGATGCGCCGCCGGCCGTCGGGGCCGGATGTCGCCGCAAAGAACCGCTCCGGCGAAAGCGACAGGATTGCAGCGTCCGCCAGGCGCAAATAAGCCCCGAACGAGGCGCTGCTCGCAAGCGACTCCGAGCAGAACAGCGCATAAGGGTCGAACGGCTCTTCGGCTCTGAAAAACAGGCGCTGCGAGATGTTCGCCTGAAAAAGCTCGCCGGCGCGAATGCGTTCGATGATTTCGGCGACTGCCCTGCAATAGTCGTCGCGAGAAAGTTCGGCGCCAAGGAACGACATTGCGCCGGCGGCGGCGATTCCGCTCGCGCGCTCCCCGCCGAGCGTCTCTTGAAGGTGCGCCATCGCCGCCTCCGTGCGCGCGTAAAAGTGCGCCCGCTTCTCCCGGCGATTGAATGCGGCGACGGCGTCGTAGGCGCCGAACCAGAAATCGGGCGCCCGATAGGGCGATTCGAGATGGGACGCGGCGGGCTCGACAAGGCGCGCGCATTCATAGCCGACGAAGCCGACAAGGCCGGAAAGAAGCGGCGCGGCGATTTCGCCCGACGATGCGAGGCGCCGCTCGGAATGCAGCCAGGAAAGCGCGGCGAACGGCGACGCGCTCGTCTTGCGGCCGTCGATGAACGTTTCGCCGCGCCGCCTCTCGACGACTGCGCTCGGCGACGTCACGACGAACGACCACTCCCCGTCGGCCGCAAGCGCGCCGCCGTGAAGAAGAATCGAGCCGTCGCGCCGCGCGAGCGGGCGGAAAGCGTCAAGCGGCGAGCGCCAAGGGAGTTCAATCCGTCTCATCATCAGCGGGCGGCGCGGCGTTCAATCTGGCTTCAACCTGCAAATCAGCCTAAGCCGCGGACCGGTCTCGGCTGAAAAGGAGACTTATGAACGAGTCAGCGGCGACGCAAGCGGACAATCGGTCGGATACCGGCGTTCGCCTTGCTGGCTCAGCGCGGCTATTTTACGGCCTCGGTCTTGCGACCCTGATCGCGGTCATCGCGTATTTCGGACGCTCGATATTCATTCCCGTCATCATTGCGGGCTTTCTCAGTTTCCTGATCTTCACCCTCAAGGAAACGATCCGGCGCGGGCCGCTGGTCGGCCGATTCATGCCCGATTGGCTGTGCTATCTGTTCGCATTCGCGCTTATCGTCTCGGTCTTCATTCTCTTCATTGAGATTATCCGCGACAATGTCGAAACGCTCCTCGCGACGGCGCCGCAATATGAGGAACGGCTGCGGAAATTCACGCAGGATGGAATTCAGTACCTCAACGAAGCCGGCGTGCTGCCCGAGGATTTCGTCGGCGGCGTCGACCAGCTGCGATCGACCGCGCTTTCCCTCATCAATCCCTTCCTGTCGCAGGTCGGATCGGGGCTGCGCGCCATCACCGGCAATTCGGTCACTATTTTCCTCTATACGGTCTTCATGCTGCTGGAGCGCGGCCGCATTTTCAAGAAGATCAACCTGCTAAGCCAGGACGGCGATCAGCGGCGCGCCGTCAATGAAACGATCGGCGACATCGCGTTTCTCGTCCGTCAGTACATCACGGTTAAGACCGCGACCAATCTCATCACCGCGACGGTCAGCTATTTCATCATGGTTTTCGTCGGCATCGACTTCGCGGGATTTTGGGCGCTCTTGATCTTCGCTCTGAATTTCATTCCGATCGTCGGCGCCATCAGCGCCATTTCGCTTCCCGTGATTTTGTCGCTCGTGCAGCCGGAAGGAGGCGGCGTAAAGACCGCGCTTCTCGC
>JACADX010000054.1 GCA_013389125.1 Parvularculaceae bacterium
CGGTTTCCCTGGCGGCGATCTGCGCTGAAAGGCTCGTCCCGGCGCTCATGGCGAAGGGCGGACCGGAAAAGGGCAGGCCGGCGACCGCGTCCGTCGCGCGAAATTCGGAAAGGACGGTCGTTTCGTTCGACGGCGATCTGACGGCGCGCGATCTTGACGCGGCGCGCCGCGCCTTTCGGGACGTCGCCCGCGACGGCCGCGATGTCGTCCTGGAGCTTGGCGAAGCGGGCCGTCTTGATGCGGCGTTCCTCGGACTTCTCGTGATGCTTGAAAAAAGCCTCAACGAACAGGGGCGCGCGATCATGATCGCCAATGCGTCCCCCGCGCACCGGCGTCTCCTTCGGGCGCACGCGCTTCCCTACGCGTTCCTGACGGCGGACGATCTGCGCCGCGAGACCGTTGACGATGCGGCGGCGCGCGGAATTGCGGCATCCGCCTAATCAGCATAGATCGGATTGACCTCAGGCCCATCGTCGCAACAAGCGGACCTTCAGCATGCGTCATCATCCCGAGAAGGCGGCAGGAGCGAAAAGCGGCTTTCGAGGCCGCGCTGCGCCCTTGCTCGCCGCGATCGCCGGGCTCGCGCTCGGCGCAGCGGCGTGCACGTCGCCCGAACAGCGCCTTGAGCGCTATCTGAAGAGCGGCGGCGACTATCTTGAGGAGGAAAGGCTCGGGCTCGCCAACGTCCAGTATCTCAACGCGCTCAAGATCGACGAGGACAATGTCGCCGCGCTGACCGGCCTTTCGAAGATCGCCGAGAAGAAGGGCGATTATGAGCGGATGTTCGGCATTCTCCAGCAGATCAGCCGCATTGATCCCGCCAACGAGCGGGCGCGTCTTGATCTTGCAAAGCTCCACCTCCTCGCCAATGACGCGAAATCCTCGCTCGAGATCATCGACAAGATTTTGGAGTCCTCGCCGCAGAACGCCGAGGCGCTGGCGGTGAAATCCGCGGTGATGTTCCGCTTAGGGAACAACGCCGAAGCGATCGATTTCGCCAGGAAGGCGCTGGCGATCGACCCGGTTTCGCAGGAGGCGACGGCCGTCCTCGCGAGCGAGCGGGTGAACGACAAGGACTTCGAGGGCGCGCTGAAGATTCTCGACGGCGCGCTGGCGCGGAGCGCGCGGGCGCCGGTGCTGCATCTCCTGCGCGTGCAGGTCCTCGGCCATCTCGGCCGCACCGACGACGTCAACGCCGCCTATCAGGGCCTCATCAAGGAATATCCCGACGACGAGAATTACCGGCGCCTCTACGCGACTTCCCTCATCGCGCAGAACAGGCTCGCCGAGGCGCGCGCCGAGCTCGTCGAGGTCGCGCGCATACTCCCGAAGCGCCTTGAAGCGAAGCTCGACATCGTCAGGATCGATTATCGGATCGGCGGCAAAGCGAAAGCCGAAGAAACTCTTCGGGCGATGATCGCTGAGACGAACGACGACAGCGACCTCAAATTCGCGCTCGGCGCCTTCCTCCGCGAGGAAAAAGATTTCGCCCGCGCCGAAGAAGTCTATCAGTCGATCATGGCGAAGAAGGGCGCGGAGATGGACAACATCCTTCGCGCCAAGAATGAAATCGCCGCGATCAGGATGCTCGAAGGCAAGCGCCCGGAGGCGGAAAAGCTGATCGCGGAAGTGCTGGCCGCCGACGCCAAGAACCCCGACGCGCTCGTCAAGCGCGCCGGCCTCAGGATCGACGACGGTTCGATTGACGACGCGATCGGCGACCTGCGCGTCGTCGTCAACGAGCACGGGGAGAACGTCGCCGCGCGGCTGCTTCTCGCCGCGGCCTTCGAACAGAAAGGCGACGTCAATCTCGCGGAAAGCGAGATGGCGCAGGCGGTCGAGACCTCGAACCGCGCCTCGCAGCCGTCTTTCCTGTTCGCGAAGTTCCTGTTGCGGCAGGGAAAGCCCGACCGTGCGGAAAAGGTCCTCGCCGAATCGATCGCCGCCGATCCGGCGGCCGCCGACAGTTTGAAACTCCTCGCCGCCATACGCCTCGACCGACAGGACTGGCGCGGCGCCGAAGAAGCGGCGAACGCCTTGAAATCGGTGAGCAGCGCGGACGGCGACGTCAGCCGGATTTTGGGCGCCGCCTATGCCGGCCTCAAGGACTACGCCGGCGCGATCGAC
Organism: Parvularculaceae bacterium; assembly: GCA_013389125.1. GTDB lineage: Bacteria > Pseudomonadota > Alphaproteobacteria > Caulobacterales > Parvularculaceae > Amphiplicatus. Next base: position 2,128 of record JACADX010000054.1, read on the forward strand.
GTGCTGACGCAAGAGCACGAGCGCGCGCCGCTCGCCTCGCGTCCCTTGTCGACGCTTGTCGGGGCCTATGTCGACGCCGGCCGCACCGAAGATGCGGAGAAATTTCTCGCTGACACGGTCGCGAAGAACCCGTCGCATTACGAGGCGCGCGTGCTTCTGGCGCAGATCAAACGCGCGTTGAAGAAAAGCAAGGAGGCGACGGAAATTCTCGCTGCGGCGATTGAACTCGATCCGTTGCGGCCGGAAGCCTATGAGGCGACCTACGGCGTTTACGTCCTCGACGGGCGCCGCGACGACGCCGGAAAGCTCATCGAGCAGGCGACCGCCGCCATTCCCGACAATGACGGCCTCCAGATCCTCAAGGCCGATCATCTCATCGCGATCGGCGAACCTGATGCGGCGATCGCGATCTATGAAACGATCCTCGCGCGCCGTCCCGACGACCGGATCGTCGCCAACAATCTCGCGAGCCTGCTTCTCGAAAAGCAGGATCAGGCGAGCGTCGCTCGCGCCGCCGCCGCGGCGGAGGCGCTAAAAGGCCTTGAGAATCCGTATTTTCTCGACACCTACGGCTGGGCGCTTTATCGGTCGGGCCGCGTTGAGGAAGGGATCAAGGCGCTCGAAAAGGCGGCCGCGGCTGCGCCAGGTCTCGTCGACGCGCGTTACCATCTCGGCGTCGCGCTGATGGAATCGGGCGATCGCGAGCGCGGAGAGGCCGAGCTCAGCGCGGTGATCGCGGCGCCGGGCGCGGATGCAAGGCGCGTGGCCGACGCGCAGCGCCGCCTCGCCGGCGATTGATCGCCGTTGTTTTGATCGGGGACGCGCCCCGAAGTGATGCGCGCTGGAAGAGACGATGTACGAAGAATTCTACGGGCTGACGGAAAAGCCGTTCTCGATCCAGCCGGACCCGTCATTCCTTTATTGGGGGCGCGGGCATCGCCTCGCCTATGCGATGCTCGAATACGGCGTCGTCAACCAGGCCGGCATTTCGGTCATCACCGGCGAAATCGGCTGCGGAAAGACGACGCTCGTCCATCGTCTGCTCGACCAGCTGTCCGACACGCACACCGTCGCGCTGTTGTCGAACATCCAGGCGGGCCGCGGCGAGCTCTTGAGCTGGGTGCTGATGGGCTTCGGCGAGCCGTATGTCGGCAAGACCCATGTCGAGATGTTCGCGCAGCTCCAGCAGTTTTTCATCCGCGAATACGCCAAGGGACGGCGCGTCGTCCTCATCATTGACGAGGCGCAGAACCTTTCCGTCGATATGCTCGAAGAGCTGCGGATGCTCTCGAACATCAACGCCGGCAAGGACCAGCTCTTGCAGCTCATCCTCGTCGGCCAGCCGCAGCTTAAAGATCTCCTGTCGCGGCCGGACATGCTGCAGCTTGCGCAGCGCATCGGCTCCGATTTTCACCTGACGCCTCTGACGCGCGAGGAAGTGCGGGCCTATATCGATACGCGCATGACGATCGCGGGCGCCCGGCCGGGCGTCTTTACGGACGAAGCGACGGACATGATCGCCGAACAGTCGCGCGGCGTTCCCCGCGTGATCAACATCATCGCCGACACGGCGCTCGTTTACGCTTTTTCGGCGCAGGACGCGCATGTCACAGGCGAGACGATCAGGGCGGTCATTCGCGACAAGCTCGATTACGGCGTTTTCGGACTTGCGAGCAGTCCCGACCTCAAACTCGCGGAAGGCCATGATCCGCGCCGCACGTCGGGCTTTCTCGGCGAGCCTCCGACAGGCCGGATCGCGGACGCGCCGCGCATGCCGGCGCCGCGCGTCGTCGGCGAAACACGCGAACAGCCGCGGATCATCTCCAATCTCGGCGTCAAATTCGCATCAAGCGAGGCGGCGGAACTCGCGTTTGAGCCGGCCTCCGCCGCGCAGCCCTTCGGCGGCCCCTCGCTCTATGAGAACATGGCGGCGCCCGCCGTCCGCGCGCTGGAGCCGGAACCGGAACCTGCGCAGGAATTTGCGCCGCGATCGATGAACGGCGCGATGCGGCCGGATTCGCAGGCGCAAGAAGCGCCCGCGAAGGCGGAGTCCGCCGGCGCGTCGGCGGTCGAGGAAATCGGCGTCGTCGTCATCTCCAAGGCGTCGGGCGCAGACGAGACAGCGCACTCCGCGCCCGACAACGCGGTTGTCGTCACCGTCGCCGCCGTCGGCAGCGAGGACGCCAGAACCGCGAAGGAAGCGGGCCTTGAACTTATCGAACTTGATCTTGCTTCAGTCGGCGGCGGGCGCGCGAGAAACGCCGGCTACCGGCGGCTGAAGAAACTGTCTCCGGGTCTCAAATACGTGCAGTTCGTCGAGGCGGGAGCGGTCCTTGAGCCGGATTGGCTCGACAAGGCGGCCCGTTTCATGGCCCGCCGTCCGGAAGTCGCGGCGCTAGAAGGCGGAATCGTCGAAGTGTCGCCTCCGAAATCGCTGTTCGCGCGCATCGTCAGTCGGATGAAGGACCAATCGGAAGGAGAAATCCAGACGACGGGAGGGAGCGCGTTCTTCAGGGCGGACGCTTTCGAGGCGGCGGGCGGGTTTCGCGGCGACATCATTGCCGACGAGACGGCGGATCTTTGCATCCGCCTGCGCCGGCGCGGCGCGCATGTCTGGCGCGCCGATGCGACGATGGCGCTCGTCGAGCCGGCGCCGCTCTCGTTCCTTGAGTGGAGACGGCGCTCCGCCCAAAACGGATATAATTACGCCGCCGGCGCCGCGCTCCATGGCGGCCCGCCGGAGCGGTTCATGACGATGGAGCAGTCGCGCGCCGTGATGTGGGGCGCGGTTTTCCCGCTCGTCATTCTGGCGACGGCGCTTCTTGCCGGCGCGACGACGGCGATGTTCTCGATTGACGGCAATCCCTGGGCGGCGGTCCTTTCAGTCGTCCTCATTGGCGTCTTCACTTACGCCGTGAAAATCGCCGCGATCGCGTTCAGCATCGGCGCCGGCGAAAGCTTTTCCTGGATCTGCGCCGCCGCGACGACGCTCGGCCATTTCTACGAATGCGCCGGCGTCGCGCGGTACTGGTTCAGCGACCGCAAGAGCGCGCGCAAGTCAGCGCCTTAAGATGCGCGTCGCTTACCTGACCAACCGGTACCCTTCGATCAGCCACAGCTTCATCAGGCGCGAAATCGAAGCGCTCGAGCGCGCCGGCGTCGGCGTCGCGCGCTTCACGGTCAGAATTTCCGAGCACGGATCAATCGCCGACGAGGACCGCCGCGAAGCGGAGAAGACAAGGCGCATCGTCGGCGCCGGCGCGCCC
>JACADX010000278.1 GCA_013389125.1 Parvularculaceae bacterium
ACTGACGACCCGCGTCAATCGTGAAACGGACCCTCGGGCTCGGAATGGCCAAGCCGCTTCATCAAATAGCCGTCGGCGGTCGCGATCAGCTGGTCGATCTGCGTTTCGAAGAAGTGATCCGCGCCCGGAACGACCGCGAAATCGATCTTGCGGCCTTTCTGCGTGCGCGTTCTTTCGACCATCGTCTTCGTTTCTTCGGGCGCGCAAACCTTGTCCATTTCGCCGTGAATGACGATGCCGGAGGAGGGGCACGGCGCAAGGAAGGTGAAATCAAAAAGGTTCGCTGAGGCCGAGACCGAAATGAAGCCGACAATCTCCGGCCGACGCATCAGAAGCTGCATGCCGATCCACGAGCCAAAGGAAAATCCCGCGACCCAGGCGAAAGGCGCGTTCGGGTTGAGCTGCTGGAGAAAGTCGAGCGCGGTCGCGGCGTCGGCAAGCTCGCCCTGGCCCTGATCGTAAACGCCGACGCTCCGTCCGACGCCCCGGAAATTGAACCGCAAGACCGAAAAGCCGCGACGCAGGAACATGTTGTAAAGCTCATAGACAGCCCGGTTGTTCATCGAGCCGCCGAAGAGCGGGTGCGGGTGGAGGACCAGCGCAAGCGGCGGATTTTCCCCACGGCCGCGCTGATAGCGGCCTTCGAGGCGTCCTTCCGGTCCGGCAAAAATCACTTCAGGCATGTTGGTCCTTCGTCACAAAGGCGTGCGGCAGGAGCGCGCAGCCTTGATAGTTGACTAAATTAGTCGGGTTTCTTATCTGAGGCGCAACGCGAAAAACGCGGGCGCGCCTTTACCATAAAATGGAGAGGGCGCCGAAATTCAGCAAGGCGTTGTTGCTTCGCGGCAACAAGAAATGCGAGCCGGACATGAAACTCACGACCAAGGGCCGTTACGCCGTCCAGGCGATGGCGGATATCGCGGCGCATGCCGGCGGCGGGGAAGGCGCCGGCGCCTTGGTGTCGCTGCCCGATGTCGCGGTTCGGCAGGGCATTTCCGCCGGCTATCTCGAACAGCTCTTTGCAAAGCTCCGCCGCGCCGGTCTTGTCGATAGCGTGCGCGGCGTGTCCGGCGGCTATCGCCTCGCGCGCGCGGCCGGCGAAATAAGAATCAGCGAAATCGTCGATGCGGTCGATGAGGAGATCCATACGACCGCGTGCAACGGTTCGGCGGTCGGCTGTCAGGGGTCAGGGGCGCGCTGTCTCACGCACGATCTCTGGGAGGAACTCGGCCGGCAGATCGAAATGTTTCTCGCCGCCGCGTCGCTAGAAGACGTCATTGAAAAGCGCGTCGTCGGCATGGCGGCGGTGAATGCGCCGACGGACGGCGCAAGCAAGAAGCGTGAAGAGTGGAAGCTGGGGGCCGCCGAGTGACCGCGACAAGGCATTATCTCGATTACAACGCGACAACGCCGGTTCGGCCGGAGGTCATCAACGCCGTCGCGCGCGCGATGGCGACGATCGGCAATTCGTCGTCCGTGCACGCGGAGGGCCGCAACGCGCGTGCGATTGTCGAAGAAGGACGCGAAAAACTGCGCGCGCTCGTCAACGGGCCGGTCAACGGCGTCATCCTGACCGGCGGCGGCACCGAAGCCATTCACTACGCGCTCAACGGCACCGTGAGAAACGGGAGCGTCAAACATATCTTTGTCAGCGCAATCGAGCATGCGGCGGTCCCGGCGAACGCCGCCGAGACCGGGGTTCCGGTCGAAACGATTCCGGTGACGGCGTCGGGCGTCGCCGATCTTGACTGGCTCAAGGATCGCCTGAGGGACTGGAGCGCGCCGCGCGACGGCGGCTTTCTCGTCTGCCTCATGTTCGCTAACAACGAGACCGGCGTTCTCCAGCCGGTCGCCGAAGCGGCGGACATTGCGCATGAAAAAGGCGGGCTCATTTTCGTCGACGCGGCGCAAGCGGTCGGCAAGGTTCCCGTCAATTTCATGATGTCAGGCGCCGATCTCATGGCGGTCACCGCGCACAAGTTCGGCGGACCGATCGGCGTCGGCGCTCTCATCGCCGGCCCGAACCTGCCGCTCCATCCAGTGATGCGCGGCGGCGGCCACGAACAAAACCGCCGCGCCGGCACGCACAATGTTCCGGCGATCGCGGGCCTCGGGGTCGCTTGCGAGCTGGCGCCGTCGTCGATCGAGAAGGGGCCGAAGATCGCGGCCATGCGCGATCGCATGCAGGACGCCGCCGAACGCGCCGGCGCCGTCATCTGGGGCAAGGGCGAAGCGCGCCTTCCCGGCACGCTCTCGATGTCGGCGCTCGGGTTTTCCTCGCAAACGCAGCTGATGGCGATGGATCTCGCCGGCATCGCGATCTCGTCAGGCTCGGCGTGCTCTTCCGGCAAGACGAAGCCCTCGCACGTCCTTGCGGCGATGGGCGCGGGAGAGGAATTGGCGACCTGCGGCATTCGCGTTTCGGTCGGCTGGAATTCGACGGATGAGGATGCGGACGCCTTCTGCCGGGAGTGGCCAGCGGCGTATAGCCGCGTGAAAGCGCGCGCGCAGGAAAAGGGGGCGGCGTGATGACGGTCTACGCCATCGTCCAGCTGAAGATTCGCGACCGTCCGACATACGACCGATACCTGTCGCGGTTCATGGCCATCTTCGAGAAGTTCAACGGCAAGGTGCTCGCCGCCGATGACGCGCCGAAAGTCCTTGAAGGAACGTGGGACGCGAACCGCGTCGTCCTGATGTCGTTTCCCGACAAGAAATCGTTCTTCGCCTGGGCGGGCTCGCCCGCCTATCGGGAGATTGCGAAAGATCGCATCGCAGCGGCGGAAACAACCGTGCTGCTCGCGGAGGGTTTGGCGTGATCGACAAGTCCAAATCCCCGATCTGGAAACGCGCGGCGATCCGCGGCGCCTTCACCTTCGCGATCCTTTTCGTCGCGCTCGAGGCTCTCATCCTTTTCGGCAAGACGACGAAAATCGTGACGGGCGAAGCGCTGATGATCGCGCTCGCCTCGGGGCTCGGCTACGCGGCGCTGTGGTCGATCTTCGCCGTCGCCGTCGAGCGGATGCTCGCAAAAGTCGACGCCAGAGCGCGCGAGGAAAAGCCGTGAGCGACGCGCGCATCAGCGAAAAGACGATCGAGACCGCAAAGGCGCTCGAAACCTACAAATACGGTTTCACGACGAACATCGAGTCCGAAAAGGCGCCGAAAGGGCTTTCGGAAGAGACGATCCGGTTCATTTCGGCGAAAAAGGAAGAGCCCCAATGGATGCTCGACTGGCGCCTTAAGGCGTTCGCGCGCTGGAAGACGATGGAAGAGCCCGCATGGGCGATGGTGAAATACCCGGCGATCGATTATCAGGACGCCTATTATTACGCCGCGCCGAAAGCGGGCGCGAAATACAAATCGCTTGACGACGTGCCGCCGCAAATCCTCAAGGATTTCGAGAAACTCGGCATTTCGCTGAAGGAGACCGAGATTTTGCTTGGCGTCGAGGGCGCGCCGAAGGTCGCCGTCGACGCGGTGTTCGATTCGGTCTCCGTCGCGACGACCTTTCGCGCAGAACTCGCGAAAGCTGGCGTCATCTTCATGTCGATCTCGGAGGCGATCCGCGAGCACGGCGGCCTCGTGAAGAAATATCTCGGCACAGTCGTTCCGGTTTCGGACAATTTCTTCGCGACCCTCAATAGCGCGGTTTTTTCGGACGGGACTTTCGTCTACGTGCCGCCGGGCGTCAGATGTCCGATGGAGCTCTCGACCTATTTCCGCATCAATGAGGAAAAAACCGGCCAGTTCGAGCGGACGCTCATCATCGCCGCGCCGGGGTCTTACGTCTCCTATCTCGAAGGCTGCACCGCGCCGATGCGCGATGAAAACCAGCTCCACGCCGCCGTCGTCGAACTCGTCGCCGAAGAGGAGGCCGAGATTAAATATTCGACCGTGCAGAACTGGTATCCCGGCGACAAGGACGGGAAGGGCGGCATCTACAATTTCGTGACGAAGCGCGCGGATTGCCGGGGGAAGAATTCAAAAGTCTCGTGGACGCAGGTCGAAACCGGCTCGGCGATCACCTGGAAATACCCGTCCTGCGTCTTGAAAGGCGAGAATTCCTCCGGCGAGTTCTATTCGATCGCCATCACCAACAATCGCCAGCAGGCCGACACCGGCACCAAGATGATCCATCTCGGCCGGAACACGAAATCGCGCATCATCGCCAAGGGGATTTCGGCCGGCAAATCGAATTCGACTTATCGCGGATTGGTGAGCGTCCATCGCAACGCCGTCGGCGCGCGTAATTTCACGCAGTGCGATTCGCTTCTCATCGGTCAGGAATGCGGCGCGCACACGATCCCCTATATCGAATCGAAAAACCCGTCGGCGATTTTGGAGCACGAGGCGACGACCTCGCGGCTCTCCGAGGACCAGCTCTTTTATTGTCAGCAGCGCGGGTTGTCGGAGGAGGAAAGCGTCGCGCTCCTCGTCAACGGCTTCTGCAAGGACGTGTTGCAGGAATTGCCGATGGAGTTCGCGGTCGAAGCGCAAAAGCTCGTCAGCGTGAGCCTTGAAGGGAGCGTTGGGTGATGATGATTATTGGCGCCAAAACTCCGCTCATCCCGGCGAAAGCCGGAATTGC
>JACADX010000373.1 GCA_013389125.1 Parvularculaceae bacterium
ATCAGTTCGGCATTCGCCTCTTTGAGCGCTGAAGAAAGCGCGGCCTCAAAGGCTAGCCGGCCCGCTTCGCCTTTGCCGAAAGCGCGATGTTCGATCGTGCGCGTCGGAATTTCAGCGCTGCGCGCGACACCAAGACCCGCGGCGTCGCGGATATTGGAGATGACAAGTATGATTTCCGCTGGAAATTCGGGCGAGGCGGCCGCGTCGATCAACGCCTTCATGTTCGAGCCGCGTCCTGAAATGAGCACGGCGACGCGAAGCTTTTTCATCGCATCAGGCCTTGACAACGTCGCCGATAATCCGCGCGTCTTCGCCATCGCTTTTAAGGTCGCGCAAGATTCTATCCGCGGCCTCCCGTTGCGCGACAAGGACGCCGCCGACGCCGCAGTTGAACGTGCGGCGCATCTCGGGGAGCGCAATACGGCCCGCTCCCATGAGCCACTCAAAGACTGGGGGCAAGGGCAGTGCGCGATCGTCGAAACGCGGCGCCAATGTCTCCGGGAGCACTCGCGGCACGTTTTCGGTGAGACCGCCGCCCGTGATATGCGCAAATCCGCGCACGGCCTCATCCTTAAGGATCGGCAGGAGGCGCTTGACGTAGATGCGCGTCGGCGTCAGCAGCGCTTCGCCAAGCGACATTGAGCGGTCGAAGGGAGCTGGGTCGCGATAAGCGCAGCCGCTGTCTTTCACGATCTTGCGGATCAGCGAATATCCGTTGGAGTGCGGGCCGGACGACGGCAGGCCGATCATGACGTCACCCGCGACGGCGCTCCGCGGCAGCAGGTTTTCCCGCTCGACCGCGCCAACGCAAAATCCGCCAAGATCATATTCTCCGGCCGCGTACATGCCGGGCATTTCAGCCGTTTCGCCGCCGATTAGCGCGCAGCCTGATTCGAGACAGCCCTGCGCGATGCCGCGGATCACTTCCGCCGCGACGCCTTCTTCAAGCTTGCCGGTTGCGAAGTAGTCGAGGAAGAACAAGGGCTCGGCGCCTTGTGCGAGCACGTCGTTGACGCACATTGCAACGAGGTCGATGCCGATCGTCGCGTGGATGTTCGTTTCAAAGGCGATCTTGAGTTTCGTTCCGACCCCGTCGGCGCCTGAAACGAGAAGCGGGTCTTTAAAGCCTGCGGCCTTAAGGTCAAAAACGCCGCCAAATCCCCCAAGCATCGCGTCTGCGCCCTTTCGGGCGGTGGCGCGCGCGAAGGGAGAGATTGCGCTGACCAGTCTCTCGCCAGCGTCGATATCCACGCCGGCTCGTTTATAGGCGTCGCTCATCCGCACCCTCTACCCAATCACCGGCAAACTCTGCAATGTCGGGCGTTCGCTTCATTTCCCTCAGGGGGTGCGCGGCGCGCACCTCACGGCTATAAAGGTCCCGCTGATTCGCCGCCGATCGGCGGGAGGGGCCCCGAGTTGAGAGAAAAACCATGAAATTTCTGAGAGTTATTGGGGCGATCGCCGTCCTTGTCGCGGCCTCTGCCGAGGCGGCCTTGGCCGCCAACGACGACGTATTCGTCGTTCCGCGCGTGCCCGTCCAGGCGAGCGGCGCGACGGCGACGGAAGCCAAGAACGCGGCGCAGGCGCAAGGTCGCCGCCGCGCGATGGACATCCTCCTTCGCAGGCTGACGCCCGAAGCGGATTGGATTTATTTGCCCAGCCTTGCGACCGGCGCGCCGCCGAAATCGGCAGGCGACGGTTCTGGCAAGTCAGCAGTCGCAATATCGTCCGCAGGGTTGGACGCTCTTGAATCCGGGTTTGAGGTCTACGGCGAGAAAGCATCCTCATCGAGCTATCGCGCTTATATCACGTACCGTTTTAAGCCTGATGCGGTGCGCCGACTCCTCAAAGATGCGCGACTGCCCTACAGCGAGGCGCAAACTCGGGTCGCGCTTGTGCTTCCGGTCCTACAAACCGACAGCGGCGTCTATTTGTGGGAGAGCAACAATCCATGGATGGCGGCGTGGAAGGTGCGCCCGCTAACGCATGAGCTGACGCCGATGCAGGCGCCGCTCGGCGACCTGGAAGACTCGTCGGCGATTACCGCGCGCCAGGCGCTGGCGCTCGACGCCGCCGCGCTTTCCCGCATCGCCGAGAAGTACGGCGTCAGCCAGGTAATCGTCGCCCATGCGCGGCTGACGCAGAAAGATGGCGCCAATCAGCTGACAGTTCGGCTATTAAACGGCCACCGCGAGTCTGGGAAGGCGGATCTGAGCGAGGTGCTCGGCCACGAGACCGAACTCGAAGAAGAGGATCTTCCGACTCAAACGCTTTCTTACGCGCAAGGCGATGAAGATTTCGCCTCAAAGGTCGGCGAGGTGCTGGCGCAGACGTTTCTGTCGGAACCCATCGGCAACTTCCCGGCGCTTGCCGAGCATTCGATCGACGCCGCGATCGCCAAATATTCGAGCGGATGGAAAGCGCGAACGCTGATCGATCATTCCAAAGAGGCGCGCATCCCCGTTACCGCCTTTTTCGATCGGATCGAAGACTGGTCGAAAATCCGCAGCGCGCTCATCGCAACGCCGCTGGTTGGTTCCGTCCAGGTCTCATCGCTTTCGCGACGCGGCGCCGAAATGGACATCCGCCTATTCGGCGAACCCGCCCGAATGCAGGTCGCCATGGAGAACCAGGGCATCGTTTTCTGGACCGAGACAGGCGAACGCTGGTTCCTTGCAACGCCCGCCGCAGCCGGCAAGTATCGCGGACGCCGTTTCCTGAGGGCGGATCGCCGCGGAATGGCGGAAACGGATGCTATTCCGGGCGAAGACGGTCCGACGCCTGCCTCTGCGGTCGACGACGGAACCAATGCGCAGGCGCCGGAAATTTCAGGCGATCAATAGTGTCGGCGCACGGCCGTTCGAAGGCGAAGGACGAAACGAAAGCGGTCGCGGCCGTCAGACAAATGGCGCTTGACTGGCCGCCGCCGGCGCCGCGCCTCAGCCGTGAGCAGTTCCTGCTAGGGGTATCGAATGTCGCGGCCTTGAGGATGCTGGACGATTGGGCGCGAACGGGTGATCAGCTGCTCGCCGTCTGCGGTCCGGCCTCCGCCGGCAAGACTCATCTTGCGCGCATCGCGGCCGAACAGATCGGCGCGCAGATGATCAGCGCCAATACTCTCGGCTCGCAGACAGCAGGCGCGCCGAAATCGAGCCTCGTAATCGACGACCTCGAGCATTGCGGCGCGCCGCTCGATTTGCTTGCCTTGATCGAAGGCGTTTCCCTCGGCGGCGGCCGGCTTGTGCTTGTCGGACGAGGCGCTCCCATCGAATGGGCAAGGGGGTTCAAGGACCTCGAAACGAGGCTTAACGCGGCGACAAGGATCGCGCTTGTTGAACCCGATGAGGCGCTTCTGAAGGCGGTGATGGCGAAGCTCTTTTCCGATCGGCAATTGCGCGCGGCAGACGACGTCATCGAATACGCGGCGGCGAGGCTGCCAAAGACCTTTGCGGCGGCCGAGGCCTTTGTCGCAGGGATGGACGCCGCTTCGCTGGAGGCGGGAACGGGCATTGGGCGGGCATTGGCGCGAGAAGTGGTCGCTAACCTTTCCGAAGCGCCTGCGGACGCATAATTATTACGGGAATTCGGAGATCGTCAAAGATATGGCCGGCGGCGACGACGGTTTAAAGCTTAAGGCGGACGACGCGGCGCCTGCATGGTCGTCGACGTCGCCGGATCGATTCATCAATCGCGAATTGTCGTGGCTCGCGTTCAATCTGAGAGTCCTTGAAGAGGCCTACAACGAGAATCATCCGCTGCTCGAGCGCCTTCGCTTCCTCTCAATTTCAGCCAACAATCTCGACGAATTCTTCATGGTCCGGGTGGCGGGCCTCAGAGGGCAGGTCCGCGAAGGCGTGACGGCGCTGAGCCAGGAGGGGCTGACCGCGCAAGAGCAGCTGACGCAGATCAATTTCAAAGCGTCGCAATTAATGGCGAAGCAGCAGGAGTGTTGGGGCATTCTCCTGCCGCTCCTTCGACAGGCCGGCATCGAAGTGATTTCGGCCGACGAGCTGTCGCCGACCGAGCTTGGCTGGCTCGAAAATGAGTTTTTGAGCAACATCTTTCCGGTGCTGACGCCGATCGCTCTTGATCCCGCGCATCCGTTTCCCTTCATTCCCAATCTCGGCTTCGTTCTTTGCATGAACCTCAAGCGCAACGACGGTTCGACGCTGACGACGCTGTTGCCGCTTCCAAGCAAGATTTCACGGTTCATTCGCCTGCCCGGGAGCCAGTCCGGAGACGGACGGCGCAATGTCATCCGCTTCATTTCGCTCGAACGCATCATCGTCCGATTCATCTCCCATATTTTCCCGACGATGGCTCTTGAGGAACACGGAGCTTTCCGGATCGTTCGCGATTCGGACGTCGAGATCGAGGAAGAGGCGGAAGACCTCGTCCGCGTTTTCGAATCGATGCTGAAGCGCCGCCGCCGCGGCGACGTCATCCGCCTCAAGGTCGACGCCTCGACGCCGGAGCATCTTAAGGCTCTCGTCATGGACCGCATGCGCGTCGCGGCGCAAGATCTCGTCACCGTGGACGGCATCCTCGGCCTCGCCCAGGCGTCCGAGCTGATCCCGCCGGAGCGCGCCGACCTCATGTTTCCGCCGTTCGACCCGCGCTTCCCGGAGCGCATCCGCGAACACGGCGGCAATTGCTTCTCGGCGATCAGGGCGAAGGACTTCATCGTTCATCATCCTTATGAATCATTCGATGTCGTCGTGCAGTTTCTGAAGCAGGCGGCCGCGGATCCGAACGTCGTCGCGATCAAGCAAACGCTTTATCGGACGTCTAAACAGTCGCCGATCGTCGAGGCCTTGATCGAGGCGGCTGAGGCGGGAAAGAACGTCACGGCCCTCGTCGAACTGAAAGCGCGCTTCGACGAAGAAGCGAACATCAGGTTCGCGCGAGCGCTTGAGCGCGCCGGCGTAAACGTCGTTTACGGGTTCGTCGAATACAAGACCCATGCGAAACTTTCCCTTGTCGCACGACAAGAGGGCGATACGCTTCGCACTTACGCGCATGTCGCCACCGGCAACTATCACGCGGTGACGGCGCGGATTTACACCGACCTTTCGCTATTCACCTGCGATCCGGCTATCGGTCGGGACGTCGCCAAGGTCTTCAATTTCGTCACCGGCTACGCCAAGCCGGAAGCGTTCGAGAAAATAGCCGTCGCGCCGCTGACGCTGAGATCGAAGCTTGTCGAGCTCATTAACGAAGAGATCGCGCACGCCAAAGCCGGACGGCCGGCGTCGATCTGGGCGAAAATGAACGCGCTTGTCGACGGCGCGATCATTGACAAGCTCTATGAGGCGAGCTCGGCCGGCGTTCATGTCGAACTCGTCGTGCGGGGCGTTTGCTGCCTCAGGCCGGGAGTGAAAGGGCTATCGGAGAACATACGGGTCAAGAGCATCATCGGGCGGTTTCTCGAGCACGCCCGCGTCTACTGCTTCGGCGCCGGCAAGCCTTTGCCGAACAACGAGGCGAAAGTGTTCATTTCCTCCGCCGACCTCATGCCGCGAAACCTCAATCGCCGGGTCGAGGTCTTCTGCCCGATCGAGAACCCCACCGTGCACAGCCAGACGCTCGACCAGATCATGGTCGCAAATCTCAACGATGAGGCGCAAAGCTGGCGGCTGAACGGCGACGGTTCTTACGAACGCAATCGGGCGCGGGGCGACTCGCCGCCGTTCAACGTCCACGCCTTCATGATGACCAATCCCAGCCTTTCGGGCCGCGGCGCGGCGCTGAAATACAATGCGCCCAATCCCTTGAAGCCTAAAAAATGAACGCCGCCGCTTCGAGTTACGCGCTTGAACGGACGAAGCAGGCCGTCATCGACATCGGCTCAAACTCGGTTCGTCTCGTCATCTATGACGGTCCGCGCCGCGCGCCGTTCCCGATTTGCAACGAAAAGGCGCTTTGCGGCCTCGGCCGCGATATGTCCGCCGACGGGAGACTGAACCCTCGCGCCGTCGATAGCGCGCTCGCAACGCTTGCGCGCTTCAAGCGCCTCCTCAAGGAGCACGGCGATCCGCAGACGGAAGCGGTGGCGACGGCGGCGGTCCGAGAGGCGAGCGACGGCCCCAAATTCATTAAGCGCGTGCGCGCGCTCGGTCTTGATGTCGCGGTTGTCGGCGGGCGCGAGGAAGCAAGCCTTGCAGCCTTCGGCGTCGCTTCTTATGAGCCTGATGCGACGGGCCTCGTCGGCGACATGGGCGGCGGCAGCCTTGAACTTGTCACGCTTGATCGCGGCAAGGCCGGCGAGGCGGTCAGCCTTTCGATCGGCCCGTTAAGACTGATGCAGACCGCGAAAGCGGACCTTAAAGCGGCGGCGAAGGAGATCGACAAAAGCCTTGCCGGCGTATCCTGGATCAAGTCAGGAAAGCGCGATACGCTTTTTGCTGTCGGCGGCGCCTGGCGGTCGATCGCGCGGTTTCAAATGCAGTTGCGGCGCCATCCGCTCCCTGTCCTCCATCATTACGAAATGTCGGCGCGCCAGGCGATCGAGGCGTGCGATCTAATCGCGCGCCAGAGCCGATCGTCGCTTGAAGGCACGCCCGGCATTTCCACAAAACGCGTCGACACGCTGCCTTTTGCGGCGCTCGTGATGCGCGGGCTCATCGAGGCGGCGGCGATCGCCAAGGTCTCGATTTCAGCGGGAGGCCTGCGCGAGGGCGTGCTTTTTCGAAGCCTGCCGCCGGAAACGCGCGCCTTTGATCCCTTGATCGCCGGGGCCACGTTCCTTGCCGAGCGCATGTCGCCGGTCGAAGGCACGGGCGCCGCCTATGTCGACCTCATCGACGGATTGTTCGCGGACGAAAGGCCGGAGCAGCGGCGGATCCGCATCGCCTCCTGCCTTCTCGCCGATATCGGGGCCTTCTTTCATCCTGATCTTCGCGCCGAGCACGCCTTCGACACGGCGCTGCGCGCGCCGTTTTACGCCGTCACCCACGCTGAACGCGCAGCGATCGCCCTCTCGCTTTATTGCCGGCATGAGGGCGTCGGCGCGCCGGAAGGGGCTGAAGGCGTCATCGCGCTGTTGACCGAGACGGAGCGAAAGCGCGCCGCCGAAATCGGACTCGCGCTGCGTTTCAGCGCCTCCGTCGCGCCGAAGGCGCCGAACGCGATCCGCCGCTGCGCGCTGACGAAGGATCGAAACAGGCTGGTCTTTTCGGCGCCTGGCGATCTGAGGCCGCTGATCGACGAGTCGCCCCGAAAACGGCTTGACGCTCTTGCGGGCGCGCTCGGGCTGACGCCGGTCATCGAGTTTGACGGCTAGATCTTCGGGCGCGATGCCAATATCGCGCCTGACAACCATGTCATTGTTCCAGCGCGCGTTCGCCGCTCCGCGCCTCACTCGCGCAAATCCGGTTTCCGCTTTTGCGCCCGGCGCGCTATCCGCCGGCGTCGATAAGATCGATCGCGCCGTCCTTGAGCCGCAAGGCGACCTCGCCGCGCAAGAGGCGTTCGGCCGTTTCGCCGAAGACTTCCCGCCGCCAGCCGCCGAGAGCCCGCACATCCCGCTCGCCGGCGGCGATCGCCTCGATATCCTGCGTCGAAGCGATGAGCCGCGATGCGACGCCAAACGCTTCGGACTGGCGTTTTAAGAGCACCTTGAGGAGTTCAATGACGTCAGGGGGAGGCGCCGCGCGCCGCTGCGGCGATTCGATCGCCGGAAGGTCAGTACGCGGAATATTCCTGCCCGCCCTCACGGCCTCAAGGATCGCCGCCGCCGACCGCGACCGCTCAAATCCCTGCGGCAGGGCGCGAGCCTGGGAGAGTTCGGCGGGCGTTGAAGGCTTCAGTCGCGCAATCTCGAAAATCGCTTCGTCCTTGAGGATGCGTCCGCGCGGCAGGTTTTTCTCCTGCGCCTCGCGCTCGCGCCACTCGGCGAGCTTGACGATCGGACCGACGTCGCCGGGCTTGACGCCGCGCAGTTTCAGCCGTTCAAAGGCGCGGGTCGGATCGGCCTTGTAAAGCGCGGGGTCTTGCAGCTCCTCCATTTCGGATTCGACCCATGAAACGCGGCCTTCGTCGTCGAGGCGCTTCCTCAAAATCTTGTAGGCGTCGCGAAGATGCGTCACGTCGGAGAGGGCGTAGGTCAGCTGCGCCTCGGAGAGCGGCCGGCGCGCCCAGTCCGTGAACCGGTGCCCCTTGTCAATCGAAGCGCCGACGAGCGCGCGCATGAGCGGCTCGTAGCCGATCTGCTCGCCGAACCCGCAGGCCATGGCGGCGATCTGCGTGTCGAAGAGCGGCCGCGGCGCTCGTCCCGTGAGCTGGTGGAAGATCTCGACGTCCTGCCGCGCCGCATGAAAGACCTTGATCGTCGCTTCATCGGACAGCGTTTCGAGGAACGGCGAAAGATCAAGCCCCGGCGCCATCGGGTCGATGATCGCTTCAAGCCCGTCCGCCGCGGCCTGAATGAGGCAAAGGATCGGCCAATAGGTTCTCTCGCGCATGAACTCCGTGTCGACCGCAAAGTAAGGCTTGGCGCGGAGTTCCTTTGAGAACGCGGCGAGGTCGTCCGTTGTCGTGATAATCTTCATTTGAGGCGGCTTCTAACAGCGCCGGGCGTCTCCGTCACCGGGGCCCATGCCGGCGCGCCGCCTTGACAGGAGGGGGCGGGATTGCCACTCCGGCGCCGGCCTTTTCTCGCGAGGACTCCATGCACGCCTATCGGTCCCACACCTGCGGGGCGCTTCGCCCTGACGCCGTCGGCGCTATGGTGCGGCTTTCCGGCTGGGTGCACAGGAAGCGCGACCATGGCGGTCTTCTCTTCATCGACCTTCGCGACCATTACGGCGTGACGCAGCTCGTCGTCGAACCCGAAGCGCCGATCTTTTCGGCGATCGAGCGGGTAAGGGCCGAAAGCGTCATTCGCGTCGACGGCAAGGTCGTCGCCCGGACGCCCGAAACCCGAAACCCGAACCTGCCGACTGGCGGAATCGAAGTCAGGATCACGGACTTCGAAATCCTGTCGGCGGCTGACGAGCTGCCGTTGCCGGTGTTCGGCGAGCCGGACTATCCGGAGGAAGTTCGGCTGAAATACCGGTTCCTCGATCTGCGCCGCGACACGCTGCACAAAAGCGTCGCCTTGCGCTCGTCGGTCATCGCGTCGCTCCGCCGCCGGATGATCGCCGAGGGCTTCACCGAGTTCCAGACGCCGATCCTCACCGCGTCGAGCCCTGAAGGCGCGCGCGATTTTCTCGTTCCCTCGCGAATGCATCCAGGAAAATTCTATGCGCTGCCGCAGGCGCCGCAGCAGTTCAAGCAGCTCCTGATGGTCGCGGGCTTCGACCGCTATTTCCAGATCGCGCCGTGTTTTCGCGACGAGGACGCCAGAGCCGATCGCAGCCCGGGCGAATTCTATCAGCTCGATTTCGAGATGAGCTTCGTCACGCAGGACGACGTCTTCGCGGCGATCGAGCCGGTCCTGTCGGGGGTCTTCGAGGAGTTCGCGAACGGCAAGGCGGTGACGAAGCCGCCGTTTCCGCGCATCAAATACGCGGACTCGATCCGCAAATACGGCTCCGATAAGCCGGATTTGAGAAACCCCATCGAAATGCAGGAGGTTTCCGGACACTTCCGCAGCAGCGGCTTCAAGGTCTTCGCCGGCATGCTCGAAAAGGACCCGAAGGTCGAAGTCTGGGGCGTGCCGGCGCCGGGCGGCGGCTCCAGAGCCTTCTGCGACCGGATGAATTCCTGGGCGCAGGGCGAAGGCCAGCCAGGCCTCGGCTATGTCTTCTGGCGCGAGGGCGAAGAGGGCGGAGCGGGACCGATCGCGAAAAATATCGGCCCGGAGCGCGCGGAAGCGATACGCAAGCAGTTCAATCTCAAGGTCGGCGACGCAGTCTTCTTCGTCGCCGGAAGGCCTGACGAATTCTATAAATTCGCCGGCCTTGCGCGCGCGCGGATCGGAAACGAACTGAAGCTGATCGACGAGAACCAGTTCAAATTCTGCTGGATTGTCGACTTCCCGATGTATGAGCTGCACGAGGAGACGCAGAAGATCGATTTCAGCCACAACCCCTTCTCGATGCCGCAGGGCGGGCTGGAGGCACTGGAGACGCAGGATCCGCTCGAAATCCTCGCCTACCAGTATGACATCGTCTGCAACGGCGTGGAGCTTTCGTCCGGCGCGATCCGCAACCACCGTCCCGACGTGATGCTGAAGGCGTTCGAGATCGCCGGCTACGGCGCCGACGTCGTCGAGGCGAAATTCGGCGGCATGCTGAACGCGTTTCGTTACGGCGCGCCGCCGCATGGCGGATCGGCGCCGGGCGTCGACCGGATCGTCATGCTGCTTGCCGGCGTTCAAAACCTCCGCGAGGTGATCGCCTTCCCCTTGAACCAGCAGGCGCAGGATCTGATGATGCAGGCGCCGAACGAGGCGACGGAAAAGCAGCTGAAGGAGCTGCATATTCGCGTCGTTCCGCCGATCGTTGAGAGGAAAGGTTGAGACGGCGCAACATCGGGCGCCGCCGAGAACGCCATCGCTCAGGTCAATTACCGCGTCATGCTGCAGGACGGCCGCGCGCCCGCCGAGGCGAGAGAGCAATTCGATCGGGCCGCGCGGCAAGGTCATCCGGTCGCGAGCTTCAATCTCGCCGTCTTTAATCGCGACGGGATCGCGATGAAGCGGAACATCAGCGAGGCGATCCGTCTCTTCCGGTTGGCCGCCGAAACGCCAAACGTCCGGCAAGGACAGGCGCATTACGAGCTGGCGCGGATTCTCGAAACCGGCGACGGCGTCGCGCTGATAGGCGGCGATGTCTATGGGCGAAGCGAACTCGCGTCTCACTATCCCGCCGGCGCGGGCGGGCTTGCAAAGGATGAGGCGGAAGCGATGCGCCTCTCCACCTTGGCTGCAAGGCGGGGCGGCGCCTATGCGCAAGCCGAACTCAAGAGACTCGGCCGAACCTCGTAATTGCCGCGCTCGCGCGATCATATCGGCGTATCGTGACCGGGCTCGGGCTCGGGTTCGACGGCGAGCGGCGTCGGCGCTAAGCGTTCGAATCCCTTTTCCAGGAATGCAAAGGCGGCGCAGGCCGCGCAGATCATTGACGTCGCGATGAACAGCGCGCTCGGCGCGATTGAATAGAAAAACGTCCCGATGAACGGCGCGAAGATGAATCCCGATGCGCCGGCGGCGTTCGACAGTCCCGCCGCCGATCCTTGTTCGTCCGCCGTTACGGAAAGCGAGGCGGCGCCGACATAGCCGGGGCCGATCATCCCGCCGCCGAGCCCTGACAGCAGCATGCCGAAGACGAGCGGACCAAGATCGGTCGAGATCGCGACGATGATGTGACCGGCGCAAATGAGCAAGGGGCCGACGCGCATCAGCGTCGCGGGCGGCAAATTGAACCGCTGAACCAGAACGAGCTGCGAAAAGAGCGAGGCCATCGCCGCGTCCGAGAGCGCGATGCCGACAAGTTGCAGCGCGTCCTTGCTCGGCAGGCCGAGCCGATCGATGAGATAGAAGTCGATGAACTGGATCGGGATCGACATCGCGACGCCCGTCGCAAGGCCATAGATGAGAAGATGGCGGATGCGCCGGTCAATGGGCGAGAGGCGCGGCGGGCGGGGCCGCTCTTTCGGCGGCGTCCGCTCCGGCAGGAAGAACCAGACCGCGACGACCGAACAGGCCGCAGCCGCCGCGACGGCGTAAAGCGGCGCCAAGGGATCGATCGCAACGACGGCGCCGGCGAAAGCCGGCCCGACCATCGCGCCGATCCCGAACGCCGCCGAGAATGCGGACATCCCGGCCGTCCGGCGTTCGGGCGGCGTGCGGTCGGCGATGTAAGCCTGCGCAGCGCCCGGCGTCGCGCACCCGATGACGCCGTAAATCATGCGCGCGCCAAGCAAGAGCGCATAGAGGACGGCGCCGGCGAGCGCGCCTTCCATGCCGAGATGAAGGACGGTCGCGAACGCGGTCATCGAAACGGCGAATCCGGTAAGGCCGATGACGATGAAAGGTCGGCGCCCGAATATGTCGCTCTGTCGGCCCCAGAGCGGACCGATCAGCACCCAGAACAGCGCCGACAGCATGAAGATCGTCAGAACTTGAAGATCGCCCATGCCGATCTCGCGCGCGAGCGGCGGCAGCACCGCGAACACGATCGTCTGACCCATGCCCATGCAGACGACGCCGGCGAGAAGGATGACGAGCGCGATCTGCCGCTGGCGCGGGGTTGAGGGGGCGTCGTCGAACTTCAAGGAATGAAACTCCGGGACCTGTCGAGCAATGCCAGCGTCGCCCAAGCTGTTCAATGCAAAGCGCTGGCGAGGCGGCCTGGCGCCGCCGCGACCGGCGCGCGCAGTTTCGGCTTCTTCCGCGGCCGACAGGGGCGAACGGCGCCTTTTCCGTCCGCGATTCGGCGCGCCGCGATCGCGAAACGGCGCATCAGCGCCAAAGCGCTCTGAGCGGGCTTCGAAATTCAGCAACAAGGCAGCCATGCGCGGCGGCTCCAAAACGGCGCAGGCAGCCTGGGGGCGCGATCGGGGGTGGGGGATAACTTTTTGTGAAAATCCAGTAATATCAGAGACTTAGTCTTATAATTAACTCGCGGCGCGGGCCAAGCGCCGGTCGAGCGCTGCTCATTTGACGCCGATCGCCCGCTCAATGCGCCGGTCGGGAACGAGCCAGACCAGCGCGACAAGGACGTAAAGCGCCTCCGAGATCATCGGCTCCGTGAAGGCCAGGACGATGCCGGCGAGATAGGCGAACGGCGACAGCTTGCCTTTCCAGTCGGCGCCAAGCGCCTTGGCGAGCGTTCCCTCCCGGCCATGACGGCGGATGATCGCCATCTGCAGGATGAAATAGGCGACCGCGGGCATGAGCAGCGCGAGCCCGTAGACAGCGACCGGCAACGAGGCGAATTCGTTCTCGCCCATCCACGCGGTCGCAAATGGAATCAGCGAGAGCCAGAAGAGGAGGTGCATGTTCGCCCAGAGGATCGCCCCGTCGACGCGTTCCGCCGCCATCAGCAAGTGATGATGATTATTCCAGTAGATGGCGAGGTAGAGAAAACTTAAGACATAGCTGAGGAAGACCGGCGTCAGGGCGGCAAGCGACGCCAGGTCGGCGTGATGCGGCGCCTTCATTTCCAGCACCATGATGGTGATGATGATCGCGATGACGCCGTCGCTGAAGGCGGTGAGGCGTTCTTTCGGCATAAAGGGTCCCGTTCGGATGCGATACGCCGCAGCCTGCTGCGATTCTCATTCGCGGCCGAAGGTCAACCCCGCTTTGGCCTGGAGGCGCTTCGAGAGCGGCGCGGCCATGGCGGCGGCGGGCGTCCAGACGCCTCCCTTCGTCTCCCGAGCGTCGCGGACGAGCGTGATCGCGCTTTCGGCGATCATCTTCGAGGTCGAGCCGTAGCCGGGGTCCTTGTCGCCTTTGCAATGGGTGCGGATCTTTTCGCCGCGCGCCGTCTCGCCGATGAAGAGGATGTCGTAAAAGCCGGTCTCGCGTTCTTCCCTCGTCGGACCTTCGCCGGGCTTTGGCGCATCCTCGCTCATCAGCGTAGTGTCGGAAGCGACGGCCTTGGCGATCGCTTCGCCTTGCTCGCCCTTTCCGGTCATCATCATTTCCGAATAGCGGAAGTCCCTGCCGTAAGGACATCCCATCAGGAAGTTCGAGCGGTGGACGTTCTTGGTGTTGATCGGCGCCATGACGAACGGCGCGAGCCAGACGCCCGTCGCCTCGTCGAGCGTCGGCTTCGACATCGAAGGCTGTTCGGCGCCGATGAAACCCGGCGTCAGGGCGAAGGGGCTTTTCAGGAGTTCAATGACGGACGGATCCTTGAACGCCGCAGCCATCGTCGCCTTAAGGCTCGCCGCCGTGCCGCCGGAGAACTTGCCTTTCATGGCGCGCACGCGTCCCTTGATCTCGAGGCAGGGGGCGCCGAACTCCTTCTTTGCTTCCTCTTGCGTGCGCCAGACGCCGAGGTCGAACGGGATCGAATCAAATCCGCAGGAAAAGACGATGCGTGCGCCGGATTTCTTCGCCGCCGCCTCGTATTTGTCGATCATTGCGCGCATCCAGTTCGGTTCGCCGCAAAGATCGACATAGTCCGTTCCGGTTTCGGCGCAGGCGGCGACGAGCGGTTCGCCATAAAGCTGATAGGGGCCGACCGTGGTGATGACGCACTTCGCGCGCGCCGCCATCGCTTTTATGGAAGCGGGGTCCGAGGCGTCGGCGGCGATGACGGGGACCGAGGCCGGCGCCCCGATCTGCGCCATCACCTCTTTGAGTTTTGCCGCGCTGCGGCCCGCGACCGCCCATTTCAGCGTGGCGTCCCCGCCGTATTCGGACGCAAGATACTCCGCGACGAGCCGTCCCGTATAACCGCTCGCCCCGTAGACAATGATGTCGAATTCCCTGGCGCCCATGCCGCTCTCCCTTTGTTCGGCGGAGAGTGGACCCGACGGAGCGTCGACGCAATCTCGGCGCGCTCGGGGCGTCAGACGGCGCGTGCGATCGAAACGGCTTCCTCGATATGGCGTCGAAATACCGCCGGTTCCGCGAGATCAGGAAACGCGATGACCGAAACGCCGGCGCCGTGAACAGTGACACGGCCGAAGCCAAGAATTCGGCCGAGGATTGTCTGGCGGACGGCGACGCTCTCGATTTTTTCGAGCGCGATTTCCGCTGTCGCCCTCGAAATGAGACCGACTTTGAGAATGAGCCGCGCGTCGCTCACGGCGGCAATCGTCGTCCATTTGTGGACGGAACGCGTGACGACAAGCAAAAACCCGATGGCGCCGGCGGCTACCGCGAATGAAGAAAAGGCGAAGCCGAACGGGCGATCAGGCCCGGCGATCATGCCGGCCGCCTCGAGAGCGCGCATCGCCGTCGGGGCAAGGCCGAGCGCGAACCAAAGGGCGCTCTGGAGATCATAGGTCCAGTTGAAATGCGCCTGATAGATCAAGCGCTCGCCCGGCGCGAGCGAGCGTCGGACATAGGCCAT
>JACADX010000386.1 GCA_013389125.1 Parvularculaceae bacterium
GGATACGGATCATGGCGGGACCTTTCTACTGCTGCGCGGGCGGCGGCGTTTTCGGCGCCGGGGGGCCGCTGAACTCCGCCTCAATCTCGAAGGCGACGTCGTCGCCGACGCCGACGGGGGCCTCAGGCGTCGGGATTCCGATCAATAATCCGAAGACGGATCGTTTGAGCGAGCCCTTCGCCGAAAAGCCGATGCGCGCGTTCGGATCGTAAGGGGGAAATCCGGCGTAGCCGCCGTTGAACGTCGTGTCGAAGGCGACAGGCGCCCTTATCCCGCGAAATTCGAGCTCGCCGTCGACGCGCGCCGCAGCGGGCCCGGTGAGCGCGACGCCTGTCGAGCGGAAGGTCATCGCTGGAAACGCGGCCGCGTTGAGCCATGCTGGACCCTTAAGCTCGTCGAGAAACCCTTGGGGCGGCGTTGGAATGTCGAGCGAGGCGACGCTGATCGTTGCTGTGACGCGCATCGTCTCAGGCGCTTTCGGATCGAAGGCGAGCGTGGCGTCGAAATCGTCGAACGAGCCTTTATAGGCGGAATAGCCGATGTGATCGACCTTGAAGATGAGGCTCGCATGGCTCTTGTCGAGCCGGTATTCGCCGGCGGGCGCGTCGGTCGCAACCGGCGTCGGCGTCGGCGCCGCGTCTTTCGCCGGCGTCGCGGGCGCTGCTTCGGCCGCCGGTTCGCGGGCGCAGGATCCAACGACCGCCGCGGCTCCGGCGAGCGTCACGACGGCGAGGCGGAGGCGTTCAAACATGGTCGTTCCTTTCATGAACGTGTAATGCCGCACTGGCCCGAAGCGGCGGCGCGCCCGCCGGAAGCAAGCGCCTTGTGCGCGGCGATCGGCTGGTCTGTCGCGATGATGTCGGCCCCGAGCGCCGCGATCGCGGCGTAGGCGCTGTCATCGCCGGAGGCTTCAATCCGTCCGTCGATCGAATCCTCCCCGCCGAGCGTCCCGAAAATGACTTCGACGTCCTGGCTCTCCAGGATCGAGAAGAGCCTTGGCTTCGGATCGTCAACGCCGGTGAACCCGAGAAGGCGATCGAGCGGCACGCCGGCGGCGACCGTGCGGTTCAAATCCGACTGCGTCGACAGCGACAAGGAGATCATCGCCTCCGGCGCGAGCCGGTGCAGCCGCTCGGCCTGCGCGAGCGTATAGGCGATCAAAATGACGCGATGCACCGCGTCCTGACGATTGATCTCGGCGATGACGTCTTCATAGCGCGTTGAGCGCTTGAAATCGATCTCGAGAATGGTCCGGCCGTTCGCCCAGGAAAGCGCGTCGGCGAAGGAAGGCGGCGCGAAAGCGGTCGGGCGCCCGAAGGGGTCTTCGAGTTTCAGCGCGCGGAGGTCCTTGAAGGGGAGCGCGTCAGAAGGCCCCGAGCCCGTCGTCGTCCGGTCGAGCGTCTCGTCATGCATGAGATAAGGAACGCCGTCCGACGATGTCGCGACGTCGACTTCGAGGATCGCCGGGGCCTCGGCGAGGGTCTTCTCGAAAGTCTCGATCGCGTTCTCGGGAAAGTTCGACGAAGGGCCGCCGCGATGCGCGGCGATGAGCGTGACGCCGTTTTCGTCGAGGCAGTCGAAGAACTGGTTGAGTTCGCCCTCGGGAGCAATCGCCCAGCCGCCCTGATGGGCTGCGGCTTCGGGCCGTGGCGGCGCAGGGCCGCTGCACGCGGCAAGGGAAAGAATGATCGCCGTCGCGAGGAGGCTTCTCATTTCGGCTCGAGGATGATCGCGCCGATCGCCTTGCCGCTTTCAAGGAAGCGGTGCGCGTCGGCGGCTCTTTCAAGCGGAAAACGCGCGGCGATCGTCGGTTTGAGGACGCCCCTGGCGATGAGGTCGAAAACGGCGCTCGCCATCGCCGGGAGGCGGTCGGGCGTCGCGTAGTGAAACAGCGAAGGGCGGGCCAGGGTCAAGGAGCCCCGGCGCGTAAGGTCGAGAGGCGCAACCGGCGGCACGGGCCCTGAAGCGTTGCCGTAACTCACCATCATGCCGCGGAGCGCGAGGCTGTCGAGCGAGGAATCAAACGTCGCTGCGCCGACAGAATCATAGACGACGTCGACGCCGCGCCCGCCGGTCAGCGCGCGAACGGCGCCGGCGGTGTCCTTCGTGACGCTGCGGTCGATAATATCGGCCGCGCCGTTCGCCTTCGCGGCGGCGACCTTTTCCGCGCCGCCGACGATTGCGATGACCCGGGCGCCGAGATGGGCGGCCCATTGCGTCAAGAGCGTGCCGACGCCGCCGGCCGCCGCGGTGACGAGCGCGGTCTGGCCGGGCCGGAGCGGATAGACCTGCCTTAGCAGCATTTCGGCGGTAAGGCCCTTCAGGAACGAGGCGGCCGCGACATCGTCGCCGACGCCGGCGGGAATAAGAGCGGCGCGACCGCCGTCGACGACGGTTTCCTCGGCGTAGGCGCCGGCGCCCGACAAGTAAGCGACGCGGTCGCCCGTCTTGAACGGCGCGCCCGCGCCCGCTTCGCAGACGAGCCCTGCGCCCTCCTGGCCAAGGACGCATGGGGTTGCGATCGGATAAAGCCCCTTGCGCTGATAGATGTCGATGAAGTTGACGCCGACGGCGTTGTTCCGTACACGGATATGACCGTCGGCGAGCGGCGCGCGCGGCGCCGCTTCGAGCGCGAAATTCTCGGGGCCGCCGACGGCTTTGAGCGTAACCGTCCTCATCGCCGCGCGACAACCTCGATCTCAACGCGCGCGCCAAGGGGCAGGGCGGCGACGCCGACGCAGGTGCGCGCGGGGTAGGGCGCTTCAAGCGCTTTCGCGTAGGCGGCGTTCATGGCGGGGTAGTCGCCCATATCGGCGAGATAGACGTTCGCCTTGACGACGTCGGCGAGCTCGCGGCCGGCGGCCGCAAGCACGATGGCGATATTCTTAAAGATCCGCTCGGTTTCGGCGGCGGCGCCGCCTTCGACGAGCGCTTGCGTTTCGGGGTCTAGCCCGATCTGGCCGCTGACGAAGAGCAGCTTGCCGGCGCGGACGGCCGGAGAAAAGGGAAGGTCTTGGAGCGGCGAGTTTTCGATGGCGATCGCTTTGCGGGTCACGGGGGGTCATTTCCTTTTGGAAGCCAAGCCTGTCGGTTTCCTTTCGCATTGACTATGGTCGCCGCCAAAGGAGTTTTTCAGATGCGCTTTACCATCAATATCGACTGCACGCCCGAAGAGGCGCGAGCCTTTTTCGGCATGCCCGATGTCGGCCCGTTGAACGCGATGATCGTCGCGGAAATGTCGAAGCGCGCGCGCGAGCAGATGGACACGCTCGCTGATCCGGAGCGGTTCGTCGCCCGCTGGATGGAAATGAGCGGCAAGGGCATGGACGCGATGGCCGGCATGTTGGGCGCGGCGATGAGCGGGGCGGGGAGTGCGCCGGCGAAAAAGAAGTGAAGCGAGCAGCAGGGCGGGCGGGCCAGGCGGGAACGAGCGCTCGCCCGTCGTAAGCGGGAACGCCATCGTCGCCCGCGCCTCCGGGGCGGGGCGCGCCGGCGTCGCGGTTTTCCGCATCTCGGGCGGAAACGCTTTCGGGATCGCGAAAGCGCTTGCGGGGCCGTTGCCGGCGCCGAGGCGGGCCGCGCTTCGCCGGCTTCGCGACAGCTCTGGCGCGCCGATCGACGAGGGCCTGGTCATACTTTTCAAAGGACCGGCGAGCTTCACCGGCGAAGATGTCGCCGAATTCCATCTCCATGGCTCGCCCGCGGTCGAATCGGCGTTTCTTGAGGCGGCGAGGGCGCACGGAGCGCGCCTTGCCGAGGCTGGTGAATTCTCCAAACGGGCGCTCCTAAACGGCAAGCTCGATCTCGCCGAGCTTGAGGGCCTTGCTGATCTTCTCGACTCCGAAACGGCCGCTCAGCGCAAACAGGCATTGGGCCAGTTCGGCGGGCGGCTTTCGGCGGTCGCCGAGAGCTGGAGGGCGCGCCTCATCGGCATTCTCGCGCCGCTCGAGGCCGACATCGATTTCCCTGACGAAAGCGATATTCCGGCGGCGGTCGCCGCGCGAGCCGGTCCGCTCATCGACGCGCTCCCGACCGAGCTTGAGGGGTTTCGACAAACCGCCCGGGCGGCGAAGGCCATACGCGAAGGGGTGAAGGTCGCGATCATCGGCGCGCCGAACGCCGGGAAATCCTCGCTCCTTAACCGACTCGCCGGGTCCGAGCGGGCGATCGTCTCCGAAGCGCCCGGGACGACGCGCGACGCGATCGAGGCGCGCCTTGATCTCGGCGGGATCCTCGTCTCGCTGGTCGACACCGCCGGACTTCGCGAGGACCCGGCGGATTTTATTGAACGCGAGGGCATACGCCGTACACGGATGAATGCGGCGGAAGCCGACATCCGCCTACTGATCATCGACGCATCGGACGCATCGTTTCGGGACGGCCGTGTTTCACGTGAAACATTTTCGCCGCAATCTCTACCGGAGGTTGCAGGACCGGCCGCCGCCTCGCTTTTTAGTTGCGGCGACTTCGTTGTGCTGAATAAGATCGACGTCGCGGGCGAGGCTGGTCGCGTCTTGCCCTTCATCGGGCCGCCGGCCGCGGCGGCGGTATTTCCGGTTTCCGCCCGGACCGGCGAGGGACTCGATGCGCTCGTCGCCGCGCTGACCAGGGAAGTCGCCCGCCGCTGCGGACGGGCGGAAGAAGCCGGCCTGACCCGCGCCCGCCATGTCGCGGCGGTTGAGGCGGCCATACGCCATCTCGAACGCGCGAGCGGGCGTCTTGAAGCGCCGGAGCTTGCGGCCGAGGATGTCCGGCTCGCCGCCCGCGAACTCGGTCGGATCACCGGGGCGGTCGGCGTCGAGGACGTGCTGGCGTCGATCTTCTCGAGCTTTTGCATTGGGAAATAACCGACGCCGAAGGCCGGCGCCGAAATCCGCTTTATGTTTCCCGGCGGCGCTTTATACCCGCCCGCATGAAGTCCTGCGACGTGATTGTCATCGGGGGCGGGCATGCCGGCTGCGAGGCCGCGGCTGCGGCGGCGCGCATGGGCGCAAGGACGCTCCTTGCCACCCACAAGGCGGCGACGATCGGCGAAATGTCCTGCAATCCGGCGATCGGCGGGCTCGGCAAGGGCCATCTGGTCCGCGAGATCGACGCCCTCGACGGCCTCATGGGGCGGGTCATCGACGCGGCGGGGATTCAGTTCCGGATGCTGAACCGCTCAAAAGGCCCGGCCGTGCGGGGTCCGCGTTCCCAGGCCGATCGCAAGCTCTACCGACGGGCGATGCAGGCGGCGATCGCCGCAACGCCGGGGTTGGCCGTTCTCGAGGCGCCGGTCGAGGATTTGATCGTTTCACGCGAAACTAGCGGCGCCGGCGAGCGCGTCTGCGGCGTTCGCACCGCCGATGGCCAGGAGATCCTTGCCGGCGCGGTCGTGCTGACGACCGGGACCTTTCTCAAGGGCGTCATCCATGTCGGCGACCGGCGCATCCCGGCGGGACGGGCGAGGGAAGACGGCTTTGAAGCGCCGGCGATTGGGCTTTCCAAGCGGCTCTATGGTCAGGGCTTGCCGATGGGGCGCCTCAAGACCGGGACGCCGGCGCGGCTTGACGGTCGGACGATCGACTGGGCGTCGCTTGAGCGGCAGCCGGCCGATGCCGAGCCGGTCCCGTTTTCCTTCCTGACCGACCGGATCAAGGTCCCGCAGATCGAATGCGGCATCACCGGGACGACGCCGGCGACTCATGCGGTCATCGCGCGCAACCTCAAGAAATCCGCAGTCTATTCGGGAAGCATATCCGGACGGGGGCCGCGCTATTGCCCGTCGATCGAGGACAAGATCGTCCGCTTCGCCGATAAGCTGTCGCACCAGATCTTCCTTGAGCCGGAGGGCCTCGACGACGACACGGTCTACCCGAACGGCATCTCGACCTCGCTGCCTGAAATCGTCCAGGACGAATTCCTCGCGACCATCCCGGGACTCGAAAGGGCGCGGGTCATTCGCCACGCCTATGCAATCGAATATGACTATGTCGATCCGCGGGCGCTTTATCCGACGCTTGAAACGAAGCAGCTTGGCGGACTTTTCCTCGCCGGCCAGATCAACGGCACGACCGGCTATGAGGAAGCCGCGGCGCAAGGCCTGGTCGCCGGCGCGAACGCGGCGGCGAAGGTCCAGGGGTCGGAGCCGATTCTGTTCGACCGTTCGGAAGCCTATATCGGCGTACTCATCGACGATCTCGTGACGCGCGGCGTCACCGAGCCCTACCGCATGTTCACGAGCCGGGCCGAGTATCGCCTCACCTTGCGCGCCGACAATGCGGACCTGCGCCTCACCGGCAAAGGGGAGGCGCTCGGTCTTGTCGGGGCGGAACGCGGTAGGGCGTTTCACGTGAAACATCGCCTCCTTGAAGAGGCGAGGGCCTGGGCGCGGGCGACCGGCCTGACGCCGCGCGAAGCGGCAAAATGCGGCATCGCGATCAACCAGGACGGCCGCCGGCGTTCGGTTTTCGACCTTCTCGCGCTGCCGGGCGTCGCTTTCGCCGACATCGCCCGCATCTGGCCCGAAGCGGGTTCGCTGCGGCTGGACGTCGCCGAACAGCTTGCGATCGAAGCGCTCTATTCCGGCTATCTCGACCGGCAGGAAGCGGACATCCTTGCCTTCAAGCGCGATGAGACGCTCCGCCTGCCAAGCGATCTTCCCTATGCCGAGATCAAGGGCCTCAGCCATGAAGCGCGCGTCAAGCTCGCGGCGACAAGGCCGGCGACGCTCGGTCAGGCCGGACGCGTCGAAGGCGTGACGCCGGCGGCGCTGGCGGTTCTCCTCGCCTTTCTCCGCAAGAGCGAGCGGGCCGCGGGATAGGAAGCGGCGGAGAGGGCCTTTTGGGCATGACCTATTCTCCCGAAGACTTCGCGCGCGCGTATGACGTTTCACGTGAAACATTCCGCAAGCTGACGGCCTTCGACGCGGCGCTCATCGACTGGTCCTCTCGGCATAACCTCATCGCGCGTTCGACAATCGAGGATCGGTGGAATCGGCATTACCGCGACAGCGCGCAGCTCTTCGCGCTGATCCCCGAAGACGCGCGAACGCTTGTCGATTTGGGATCGGGCGCCGGCTTTCCGGGGCTCGTCCTCGCCGTGATGGGAGAAGAGCGCGGCCTTCAGGTTAGCCTCGTTGAATCGGTCGGCAAGAAAGCGGCGTTCTTGTCCGCCGCAATCGCGGCGATGCGCCTCCAAAACGCCCGGGTCATACCGGAGCGCATTGAAAATCTTACGCTTTCAGCGCCTGACGTGGTGACGGCGCGGGCCCTCGCCCAACTTCCAAAGCTCCTCCACTACGCGCATGAATTTGCAGGCGAAAAGACTCTCCTTATCTTACCGAAGGGACAAGATGTTGAGGCTGAATTGACCGAAGCCGCTAAATCTTGGCATATGGAGGTTGAAAGGCGGCCGAGCGTGACGAGCCCCGGCTCGACCATTTTGGTGATCCGCCATCTGCGACCGAAGGCGCCGGTGAGGCGCCAAAGACCCGGAAAGAAGCCGTGACAACCCGGATCCTCGCCATCGCGAACCAGAAGGGCGGCGTCGGCAAGACGACGACGGCGATCAACCTGTCGACGGCGCTCGCGGCGGTCGGCGAAAAGGTCCTCCTCATCGACCTTGATCCGCAAGGGAACGCCTCGACGGGCCTTGGCTCGGAAGCCTCGACGCGCGCGGTGACGACCTATGACGCCTTGATGGGCGAATACCGGCTTGAAGCCGCGGTCATCGACAGCGGCATTCCGGGATTAAAGCTCGCGCCGGCGGGGGTCGATCTCGCCGGGGCCGAGGTCGAGCTGATCGAGGCGACGCGCCGGCATTACCGCCTCGCCGACGCGCTCGCCGATTATCTCAAAGGCGCCTCCGAGACGACCTACGTCCTCATCGACTGCCCGCCCTCGCTTTCGCTGTTGACGATCAACGCGCTCGCCGCGGCGGACGCCGTCCTTATTCCCCTTCAAGCGGAGTTTTTCGCGCTTGAGGGGCTCTCGCAGATCATCCGGACGATCGAGACCGTCCGTACAAGGATCAATCCCCGGCTCGAGCTGCAAGGGATCGTCCTCACGATGGCCGACGTCAGGAACAACCTCGCCGCCGCGGTCGAGGCCGACGTCCGCGCGCATATGGGCGAGAAGGTCTATGAGACGGTGATCCCGCGGAACGTGCGGATTTCGGAAGCCCCGAGCCACGGCAAGCCGGCGCTCCTCTACGACCTCAAATGCGCCGGGAGCCAAGCCTACATAAGACTCGCGAGCGAGGTCATCCAGCGCGAGCGCGAAAAGCGCAAGGCGGCGTGAAATGCGGGATTTGGGATTAGGGATTGGGGATTTGGACGTTGATCCCTGGACGGTTTGCCCTCGTAGCGCGTTGGGGCGCGCGCCTGCTTTCGGGTTCGGAGGCGCTCGGGGGATCAATCCTCAATTCCTGGTCCTCGGTCCCCAATCCCCAGTCCCCGGGGCCGCGCCATGACGGCCAGGAAGCCACGGGGCCTTGGCCGCGGTCTTGACGCGCTGCTCGGCGACGCCGGCGTCGCGCGCGTTACGGGTCTCAAGCCGGAGGAGCCTCATAAGGACGGGACCGGCGACGCGCCGCACGGCGCCGCGGGTCGCCTGCTCCAGACCCTGCCGATCCACCTCGTCCGCCCGAGCGCAACGCAGCCGCGCCGCCATTTCAATGCGGACGCGATCGAGGAGCTCGCC
This sequence comes from Parvularculaceae bacterium, assembly GCA_013389125.1. Taxonomy (GTDB): domain Bacteria; phylum Pseudomonadota; class Alphaproteobacteria; order Caulobacterales; family Parvularculaceae; genus Amphiplicatus. The sequence continues at coordinate 8,682 of JACADX010000386.1, forward strand.
GCCTCGATCCGCGCGCGCGGACTCTTGCAGCCGATTCTCGTCCGCAAGGTCGGCCATGAGGCGTACGAGATAGTCGCCGGAGAGCGGCGCTGGCGCGCCGCGCAGCGGGCGAATATTCACGACATCCCGGTCGTCATTCGCGATCTCGACGACGCCGCCGCGGCGGAAATCGCGCTCATCGAGAATCTGCAGCGGGTCGATTTGAACCCGATGGAGGAGGCGGCCGCCTATCAAAGGCTTTCCGAAACCCACGGCCGCACGCAGGAGGAGATCGCCGCCGCCGTCGGCAAATCGCGGAGCCATGTCGCCAACATGATGCGCCTCCTCGAGCTTCACCCGAAATGCCGCAAGGCGCTCGAGGACGGCGCGATCTCGGTCGGCCACGCCCGCGCGCTGCTCGGCGCGAAGCACCCCGAGGCCGCGCTGTTGCTGATCCTCAAGGACGGTCTTAACGTCCGCGCCGCCGAAGCGCTGGTCCGGCGCTTCAATGACGGCCCCGCCGGCGAGGCGGCGCCTCGCGGAAAGGCGCCGCAGAAACCCTCCGTACCCGGAAAGAAAGACGCCGACACGCGGGCGCTCGAGGCCGATCTCGCGGCGGCTTTAGGGCTCGAAGTCGCGATCGACCATTCGCCGAACGGCTCGGGCGCGCTGCGGATTTCCTACCGCTCGCTCGACCAGCTCGACGACGTCTGCAAGCGCCTGATGGGGACAAGGATCTGATCGTGCGGCCCGGATCGCCGCTCCCTGGATGGCGGGAGGAAAGGGCGCCTTTCGCCGCCGCCGCGCGCCGCGTCTTTCGGCGTTTTCCGCGGGCCGCAGCCGCAAATGGCGCCGTTCGGCTCGCTTGAAAGGGCGCCCTTTTGCGCCGCAGTCGCGCCCGGGATTTCCCGCCTTTGCCCAAGGGGAGGGGACGGATAGGGCGCCTTTCGCCGCCGCCGCGGCTGCGAAAATTCGGCCTTCCTTGCGGGCCGCAGCCGCAAAGGGCGCCGTTCGTCGCCGTCGCCGGGGCGCCTCTTTGCCGGGCCCGGCGCGCCCAGGATTCCCTCCCCTTCGAAAGCGGAGGCTGGAGCTTCGCGCCC
>JACADX010000259.1 GCA_013389125.1 Parvularculaceae bacterium
GCGCGTAACGCTGTCATGCGCGCGACGGAGCTCTTCGCGCGTGTCGTTGATTGACATCACGATTGAATGCTTCCAGCCGGCGGCGCCTTCGATTTCGGTCGCCGCTTGCTCATTCTCGCCAGCCTTCTCGGCGGCGGTCTCCGCGTCGTCCGCAACTTCGCAATACGCGGCGTCTTCGACCTCATCGGCGCCCTTGCGCGACGGGCGGGCGGCGGCGATTGCGTCGGCGACCTCATCGAGCGTGGCCGGCCTTGGCGGCGCCGGCGCCTCTTCTATTGGTTGCGGCGCGGCCGGGCGCATGGACGGCGCAGGTGCCGCGACGTTTGCCGCGTTCTTGGCGGCGCGAAGGCGATCAAAAACGCTCAACGGCGCAGGCTGCGCTTCCCTCGCCTCTTGAGGCTCGCGCGCCGGATCTTCGGGCGGCTTTCGCCGTTCCTTCGCCACCGCAGGGCCCCCTGCCGGCTCTAGAACAGTCGCTGTTCCGTTCGACTGCTGATCAATTCGAGGTCCGACATGAAGGTCGACGCGTTCGACGCCGACGCGGATCGGCTTGACGGTCCGCGCGCGGATCGGTTTTCTCCCATCGACGAGGGGCGGCGGCCCGATGTTTAATTCCGCGGCCTTGACGGCGGCGCTGGCGTCGAAGTCGAGCTTGTCCTCGCTGTCGACCGCCGCCGAGGCGTTTTGTTCCGCGGCGAGGTCGGCGAGGACTGCCGCGACGACAGCGCCGTCGATAAGACGCACTTTCTCGACCGAGCAGTAAAGGAGCGCGCGGTTGCAGAGTTTGTGGATCTTCCTCGGCACGCCGCCGGTCGCGGCGTGAATCGCCGCAAAGGCGTCAGGGGCGATCTTCGGGTCGCCGTCCCAACCCACCTGCTTTAGCCGATGCTCGATATAATGCTGCGTCTCCTCGCGCGACATCGGCTCGAGGTGATAGGTCGCAATGACCCTCTGACGCAGCTGCTCCATGTCCGCGCGCGCCATCGTTTCGCGAAAATCCGGCTGACCAATGAGAAACACCTGAAAGAGCGGCGTTCCCTCGTAATTGAGGTTCGAGAGGACGCGAAGCTCTTCGAGCGTTTTGAGCGGCAGGTTCTGCGCCTCGTCGATGACGAGAAGGACGCGGCGCCCATGGTTCATCTGGTCGAAGAGGAAATCTTCAAACGCCTCGATCTCGGCGCTGCGCCCTTTGCCGGAGGGTTCGATCCGAAACGCCGACAGGACCTGCGTCAGGAGGTCCTCGGGCGAGAGATTGGGCGTTGCAAGCGTCGCCGCAAGTACGTTCGAGCGGTCGAGCTGGTCGAGAAGATGGCCGATGAGGATCGATTTCCCGGCGCCGATCTCGCCAGTGATGACGATGAAGCCCTCGGCCTGCCGCAGCCCGTAATGAAGATAGGCCATCGCCTTGTTGTGGCTCTTCGACCCGAAAAAGAACTTCGGGTCCGGGGCGAGCCGGAAGGGCGATCCTGAGAAGCTGAAGAACTCTTCGTACACAACCGATCCTGGCGGCTAGAATTCCATCTGGACGCCGAGCGTCACGGCGTTTTCGCCGTATTCCTGGTCGGGCCTCGGCGAAAACCGCTCCGTGTGCGAATATTCACCGAACGCCGAGACGTTTTGGTAAAGCCGATAGGCGATGCCGAGGCGCCCGCCGACCGTGTCGCTGTCAGGGTCGCTCGCGACGACATTGGCGCACTCGACGTTGACGTCGAAGCCGGGCTCGTTTGGATCAAGGCGGAAGATCGTCGGATCGGCAAGGCAGGCGTTAAGGTCGGAATTCGTCTTCACATGGCGGTAGAAGACGTTCGCATAGCCGGACATCCGTCGCGACAGCTCGCGCTGCGCGCCGAAGCCGCCGCCGTAGTACTTAATGCGGCGGTAGCCGTAATCCGTATCCTGATAGTTTCCGTAAAGATTGAGCGTCGTCCGCCCGAAATCGCCGGTCAGGTTCGCGTTCGCGTCGTTCGACACGCCAAGGCCGATCTGCTGATAGCCGAGGCGCGTCCTCACCGTGCGCGTCAGCGCGTCGATGACGCTTTCGGCGTCGCCCGATCCTTCAGCGCCCGCGCGAAGATCCTCGACGAAATCGAGCGTGCGGCGCTGGAGCGCCTCGAACTGCGTCGAGACCGCCTGCGCGCGCGTCTGGAACGACCGCCCGGCGGCCGCGAAGAACCTTACGCGCTCCGACACGTCGTAGCGGATGCGCGCATCGACGAAGTCGTCGTCATAGCGCCGCCCATACTCAAGTCGGACGTCGGTCTTGCGTCCCGGCTGGGCGCGAAACCCGGCGCGCCAGTAAAGGCCCGTGAGCTCGCTTGCCGGCACGAAGCTCGCCGGCGCCGTCGTTTCAACGTCGTCATAACCGACTGCGCCGGTGAGCGCGAAGCGCTCCGTCAGAGCGACCTGAACGTCGCTTTCAAGCGTTCCCTGCTCGAATTCGAAATCGTTGACGAGGCTTGATCCATAGTCTTCGGTGCGGTTTCCATAGGCGGTGAGCTTCACCTGCACGCGGTCGAGCGCCGCGCCCGTGTCGTAGCTTGCGACGACTTCCTGCGTCCGCGAATCCGTGTCGAACGTCGCGCGGTTGTTGTTGTTGGCGTCTATGAAGACCTGGCTGAAGCGATAGCGAAGTTCGGCCGCCGAACCGTTCGAGAATCGATGATTGACGTAAGGGCTCAGCGCGAAATTATGAACGTTGACGCGTTGATTGCGGCCGGCGTTGAGATTTTGCGAGAACCGCGCGCCCTCGCCGGCGAGCTGCCGCGAGGTCGAGCCGGCGGCGTCGAAATAGAGCCAGTTTTCGGCGATCGTCGTCGTTGACGCCGCGCCGACGTCCTGGCTTGCGACGACGTCGGCCTGGTCCGTCAGA
>JACADX010000148.1 GCA_013389125.1 Parvularculaceae bacterium
CTCCTCTTCCTCCTCGGCCTCATGAGCCTCCCGCTCGCGCAGGGAAAGTCGATCGCGATCCCGGAGTTCCTTCGCCAGACAATCATCTGGCTCATCCCCTATTGCGCGGTTCTCACCTATTGCCGCCGCCAGCGCGATTTTGTCCGCCTCGCGCGGGCGACGACCATCGGCGCCCTCGTCGTCGCGATCATCGCGATCGGCGAAGCGAGCTCGCGTCGGCTCCTCGCCGACGTGTTGTCGCCGCTTATCGCCGACAACGCCGAATGGCTGCAGAACGTGCAGACCGCCAAGGTGCGCGACGGGATATTCCGGGCGCAAGCGACGCATTCGCACCCGCTCTCGCTTGGCGAGCACCTCGCCTTCGCGGCGCCGTTCGCCGTCGCCTTCTTCTTGCGGGCGCGGCGCTTTGGCGGGCGCTTTTTCTGGGGCGCGGCGTTCATGGCCATTGCGCTCGGCGCTGTCGCTTCGAATTCACGTGGCGCGATGCTGGTGATTGCGATTTCGTTCGGCGCGATGTCGGCGCTGTTAGCTTACCGCTTTCTGAAACGCGCCGCCGCCTCGCGCTGGCGACCGCTTGCGGGACTCATTGTTCTCGCTTGCGTCGTCGTCTCGCCGGCGGCCGCGATCGGCGCGCACGCGATCGTCAGCGGCAAGGCCGGGCAAAGCGCGGCGAACTCGACGCAGTCGCGCGTCGACCAGATCGAAATGGCCTGGCCGAAAATCAAGGCGCGTCCCGTGCTCGGATATGGCAGCGGACGTTCGGCGCGGGTCGTCGGGTATTGGGGACGGACGCTGACGCTCGACAATTATTACCTAACGCTCGCGCTCGATCTCGGTCTGCCGGGACCGCTCGCTTTTATCGAGATGCTGGCGGCCTTTGGACGCGCATCGCTCAAGCGCTCCCGCAGCGCGCACCCATCCCTTGGCGTCGTTTATGTCGCGTGCTTCGCCGCCGCCGTATCGATCGCCATCAGCCGGTCGATCGCGTCGCAGACCGGCAATCTGACGCTCATCTACATGATGCTCGCCGCCTTCGCCGGCGCAAGCGCAACCTTTTCGCGCCGGCGAAGCCGAAACCGCGCCTAATCGGTCTCGGCGAAGCGCGCGCCGCCGCGCTGTTCGTGAAGCGCGGAAAGGCCAGGATCGTCGATGCCTTCGATGAAATCCGTCATCAGGTCCGCCGCGCAAGCCTCCTGGTAGTCGACGCCGAGGAGTCCTGATCCCTGGTAAAGCGCGCAGGCGCGCCAGGCCCTGTCCGAAAGGCGCTCATAAAGGGCCGCGAGCGTGTCCGAATTTCGAAGATCGGACGCCGCGTAGGAAAACGCGACGTCGTCGGCGAGGGCCGGCTCAGCGCCGACAAGGATTGATCCGAGCGCGGCGGCAGAGGCGAGGCGTTTGGCGAGGGTCATCATTCATATCTCCGTCCGTTCGACCTTATCGCCCCCTGATCCGGCGCGTCCGGCGGATGACCGGCGAATTGCGCCGGGCCGCGGATCGACCGATGACGCCTCTATGACACCGGGAGCGGGCGCCCTCTGAACCGGACCGGCGCGCCGAAGCAGCGTCCCGCCGCAGGCCTGTTCACGCCTGTGCGAGGCGGGAATAAGGAGGCCTACGGATGAACTATCAAGGAAAATGGGCCCTTGTCACTGGCGCGTCGGCCGGGATCGGCGAGGCGTTCGCGGACGCGCTCGCGGCAAAAGGGGCCAACCTCGTCTTGACCGCGCGACGAGAGGATCGCCTCAATCGGCTCGCTGCAAACCTCGCAGCGAAGACAGGCGTTAGGGCGATCGCCATCGCCGCCGACCTTGCCGACCCGCGAGCGCCTGAGGCGATCGGGCTAGCGGTCGCCGCCGCCGGCGCGCGCGTCGATATCCTTATCAACAACGCCGGCTACGGCCTTCCTGGTCGTTTCGAGCAGTCGGACTGGTCGGCGCACCGCGCCTTTATCGAGGTGATGGTGACATCATGCGCGCGCCTCATTTGCGATTTTCTTCCGGGCATGCAGGAGCGCGGCTTCGGCCGGATCATCAACGTCGCCTCGCTCGCGGGCCTCATTCCCGGCTCCGCCGGGCATACGATGTACGGCGCCTCGAAGGCTTTCCTGATCAGCTTTTCACAATCGCTGGCGGCTGAAAACTCCGGAACCGGCGTGCATGTTTCGGCGCTTTGCCCCGGCTTCACCTATTCGGAGTTTCACGACGTCAACAAGACGCGCGAGCTTGTCAGTCGGCTGCCGAATTTCATGTTCATGAAGGCCGAGCCGGTCGTTCTCGGCGCGCTCGCGGCGGTCGAACGCCGCCACGTCGTTTATGTGCCAGGGCTGTTCAACAAGTCAGTCGCGTTCCTGATGAACGCGTTGCCGCGTCCCGTTGCGGCGGCGGCGGTCGCGTCGCAGTCAAGGCGCGTGCGGCTCGCAACGTCAGGCTGAACTCTATTCCGCGGCGCGGGCGGGCGCCGTCGGCGGCTCTCGGAGCGCCTCGGCGATGCGGCCGGCGAGACGGCGCGCGACCTCGCGCTTGTCGAGTTCCGGCCAGCGCTCTTCGCGCTCCGGCGTGATCAGCGTCACGGCGTTGACATCGCCGCCCATCGCGCAATGCGCCCCAGCCGATACGTCATTGGCGATGATCCAGTCGCAGCCCTTGCGGAGGCGCTTGGCCCGCGCGTGATTGACGACGTCGTCGGTCTCTGCGGCGAAGCCGACGACGAGGCGAGGACGCCCGCCTTTCAGCGCCGCAACGGTTTTCAGGATGTCGGGATTTTCCGCTAGCGGAATGTTTTTCAGGCCGCCGCGCTCCTTCTTGATTTTGTGCTCGGTCTCTATTTCCGGACGATAGTCGGCGACCGCGGCGCACATGACGGCGCAGTCGGCTGGCAAAGCGGTTTCGACGGCGGCAAGCATCTGTCGCGCCGATTCGACGCGGACCGTTTTCAATCCCGCCGGCGCGCGAAGGTCGGTCGGTCCGGAAACGAGCGTCACCTCGGCGCCGAGCCGGGCGAGCGCCTCGGCGATGGCGTAGCCCTGCTTCCCCGAGGAGCGGTTCGCAATGTAGCGCACCGGGTCGAGCGCCTCGTGCGTCGGCCCGGCGGTCACCAGGATGCGTCGTCCCTTGAGCGGCCCCGTCGCGGCGCGCGTGAGGAAGCCTTCGATGGCGTCGGCGATTTCGAGCGGCTCGGCCATGCGGCCCGGCCCGAACTCGCCGCACGCCATCTCGCCGTCATTGGGGCCGACGATCAACGCGCCGTCGCCGCGAAGCGTTTCGAGATTTCGCTTCGTCGCGGGATGTTCACACATTCTGACATTCATCGCCGGCGCGTAGAGGACAGGCTTGTCGGTCGCAAGAAGCGCCGTCGAGGCCAGATCATTTGCAAGGCCCGAAGCCGCCTTCGCCATCAGGTCGGCGGTCGCGGGCGCGACGACGACAAGGTCCGCCGAACGCGACAGCTCGATATGGCCCATCTCCGCCTCGTCGGTGAGGCTGAATAGGTCGCCATAGACCTTGTCGCCGGTCAGCGACCCGACTGAGAGCGGCGTCACGAATTCCGCGCCCGCCTTCGTCAGGATGGCGCGCGTCGCAATCCCGCGCCGCGCGAGTTCGCGAATGAGTTCCAGCGACTTGTAGGCGGCGATCCCGCCGCCGATAATGAGAAGTATGCGCCGTTCGGCCATGGCGCAAATTTAGGCGCGGCAGGCGTTAAAGTCACCTTTCCGCGCCGGTCGCCCTTCAGGGCTCAGTCGCCGCCGCCGTCGCACCCGCCGCCGTCGCCGCCGCAATCCGTATCGGCGACGAGGCCGACGCTTACTCCGCCATGCGCGTCGCCCCCGCTGATCCGGGAACCCGCCTTTCGCCCGCCAGAGGCGATGAGCGCGACCGCCACGACGAGGAAAAGCGCGAGGATTAGGCCGATTGTCGTTTCAAGAGACATGAAAGACCTCCCGCGACGGCCCCGCAGTTTCGTCGATGCGCGCCGGTCCGGTCTTTGTCAGTTCCGTGAAATCGGCGGCGTTTAGACTTCAGGCGATCTGCTCGACGCGAGCTTTCTGACAGAGCGGATAGTCCGACAGGAGCGGCTCGATCGCCGCCTTCATGTCGGCGAAGGACGGGCCGTAACAGTAAAGGCCCGTGTCCCGCGAGCCCTCCCAATGGCCCTTGAACTTGCCCTTCTCGCCCATCAGCCGGTCAAGTTCCAAAATCACATGATTGACGTCGCACGAGGCATAGACGTCGTCCGGCAATTCAGTTCCGTTGAGGTAGAGGGCGAGGCCCTCATGGCGTCCGAACGGAATTTCAGCGCCCGTCGCCTCGATGATGAGCTTTGATCCCTTTGGCGCGCCAAGCTGTTCGAGACGGGCGATGATCGCCTGCAAGGTCGTCTCCGAAGCGCTTTCGACGACGATCTCGAGGTCGCAATAGGCGATCCCCGCGGGCTCTTCGGCGAGCTGCGTGCCGCCGCCGGTGACGGCGCCGAGCGAAAGCTCCCTGAGAGCCTCGTCGAGCGGATCCTCGAAATAGTCGCCGCGGTCGATCGGCTGCAAGCGGGCATTGAGCCGCGCGGTGACGACCTCGCCCTCGACCGCCAGCCTCCGCGCGCCGAACTTCAATCCGAACATCGCCGCATCTCCCGCCGATTGCGCTGGGGATCATCGCCGCGCGGCGCGAAGATATCGTGGCGCGCTTCGTTAAAATCTTACCGAAGGGCGATCGCTGCGGCGAGAATGACCGCCGCGGCGGCGACGAACCACAAGGCGGCGCGCGTCAGCCGGTTCTGATCGACGATCGCCCGTGCGAGATTCTCCGTCGCCCGCTGTGACGCGCTGATCGCATCGTCCGAGACGCGCTCCGACGCAGCCGCGATGAGCTCGACATATCGCGGCAGGTGCGGCGCGATATCGAGCGCCTTTTGCGTCGCATCGCGCAGCCGCTCGATCTGCCGGCGCGGGCCGATCGCCTCGGCGATCGCGCCGCGCACGACCGGCGTCGCCGCCTCCCACATGTTGATCTCGGGATCGAGCGCGCGCGAGACGCCTTCAACCGTCACCATTGTCCGCTGCAAAAGCACGAGTTCCGGCCTGAGGTGCATGTCAAAGAGCGCCGTCACGTCGAAGAGCTGCTGGAGAACTCGGCTCATGTCGACCTTATCGGCTGAAAGCCCGAACAAGGGCTCGCCGACCGCGCGGAGCGCCTGCGCGAAGGCGTCGACCGAATGGGTCTTCGGCACATAGCCGGCGTCGAAATGCACTTTCGCGGTGCGGTGATAATCGCGGGTGATGAAGCCGTGGATAATCTCAGCGAAGGTGCGCCGGGTCGTCTCGTCGAGCCGGCCCATGATGCCGAAATCGACGAGCGCAAGGCGCCCTTCCTCGTCGATCATCAGGTTTCCCTGATGCATGTCGGCGTGGAAGAACCCTTTTATGAGCGCCTGCGTCAGGAAGACCGTGATGATCGTTCGCGCAAGGCGCTTTCGATCGACGCCTTTCGCGGCGAGCGCGGCGAAGTCGCTCACGGGCGTTGCGTCGATCCACTCAAGCGTCAGCACGCGGCGCGCCGTCAACGGCCAGACGATCTCAGGGATCCGGACGCCTGGCGCGTCCTTCAGGTCCGCTTTCAAGGCTGAAGCGGCGGCCGCCTCCATGCGAAGGTCAAGCTCGACAGCGGCGGCGGCCTTGAGCGTGTCGATGAACTTCACCGGCTCCATGCGCCGCGTCGTCGGCGAGAGGCCGGCGATGAGGCGCGCCGCGCGCGAGAAGGCGCGGAATTCCGCCGCGACTTCCGGCTCAATCCGTGGACGGAGCACCTTGACGGCGACTTTGCGGCCGTCCTTCGTCGTCGCCTGATGAACCTGCGCGATCGAGGCGGCGGCGATCGGTTCGGAAAAGTCGATGAAATTTTCGCCAAGCGGCCTTCCAAAGGAGCGCTCAATCTCGGCAACGGCGTCGGCGCGCGAAAAGGCGGGCATCCGGTCCTGAAGGCGCCCTAAGTCTTTCGCCATGTCGAAGCCGACGATGTCAGGGCGCGTCGCCATGAACTGGCCGAGCTTGACGTAAGCGGGGCTCATTTTCTCGAACGCCGCCGCGAGCCGCTCGCCGGGCCGCAGGCGCCGACCGTCGGCCGCTTTCGTGTTCGCCCCGACGCGCGTTAGGGCGCCGAAAAGCTGCGCCGGCGCGGGCAAGTGGCCGGCGAACTCGGCCGGGATAAGGGCGTCATGGCGCGAAAGGCGCGCGCCGGCGGCGAGGAGGCGCAAACAGTCCGCGGCCGCGTCAAACATCGAACGCCTTTCAGGTCCGCCAGCCGGAATGGATCGCCGCGATTCCGGCCGAGAGATTCTCATATTTGACGCGCGAAAAGCCCGCCTCGCGCAGCATCGCGGCGAACGCCTCCTGGTTCGGGAAGCGTCGGATCGACTCGACGAGATACTGATAGCTGTCGCGATCGTTCGCGACCTTCTCGCCGAGCCAGGGGATGACCTTGAAGGAATAGGCGTCGTAGAGTTTCTGAAGCCCCTCGGTCGCAAGATGCGAAAATTCAAGACAGAAAAAACGCCCGCCGATCTTGAGCGTTCGGCGCGCTTCGGCAAGCGCGCGGGAGATGTTCGTCATATTGCGCACGCCGAAGGCGACGGCGCAGGCGTCGACTGATTGATCCGGGATCGGAAGGTTTTCCGCGTCCGCGCAAAGGAGCGCAAGTCGCGCGCCGGCCTCGCCCTTGCGGCGACGGCCGCGCCCTTCCTTCAGCATCTCGAAATTGATGTCGGCGACGATCGCGCGGGCGGGCGGCGCGGCGCGCGAC
>JACADX010000260.1 GCA_013389125.1 Parvularculaceae bacterium
AACCCGACCTATGAAGACCATGAGGGCCATCTCGAGGCCGTGCAGGTGACCTACGATCCAAGGGTCGTCGCCTATCGAACGCTCGTCGATTATCATCTGCGTCACATCGACCCCTTCGACGCGGGCGGCCAGTTCTGCGACCGCGGCCAATCCTACGCGGCGGCGATCTTCGCGGCGAACGCCGATGAGCGGGCCGACGCCAAAGCCTCGCTCGCCGAGGCGGAAAAGGTCCTTGGGCGGAAGATTGCGACGCCGGTTCTCGACCGCGGCGATTTCTGGCTCGCCGAGGGGTATCATCAGGACTACGCCAAGAAAAATCCCCTGCGGTATAAGTATTATCGGACGGCTTGCGGGCGCGACGCCCGCGTCAGGAAGGTCTGGGGCGGCGCGTCGCATTGACGGAGGAGAGGCGCGGCCGGGCGAGCTTTGCAAGTTCGAGAACAAGAAGAACCGCGACTCCGGCCGCGACGGACGCCGCGATTTCCGGTCCGTCGAGGGTTCCGAACCGGAAGAGCGCGCGTATGGGCTCGACCGTCATCGTCAACGTCATGACGCAAGCGACGAATGCGGCGACCACGGCGAGGGCGACATTGCGCCTCAAAAGCGCCTTGACGATCGAGGCGCCGTAAGAGCGGTTGACGAAAATCAGCGAGAAAACGACGGTCACAAGCGCCGCAAAGGTGAGCGCCCTTATCTCCGCGTCGTCGCCGCCGCGGCCGATCGCCCAGGAATAGACCGCGCCGACGAAGCCGAAGGCGACGAGTCCCTGCAAGAGGCTCCACGCTGCGAGCGAACGCGTCAAAAGCGGCTGCTTCGGCGGGCGCGGCGGCCGTTTCATGATGTTCGGCTCTTCGCGCTCGGCTTCAAGGACGAGCGAGCAGACGGGATCGATGATCATCTCGAGAAACGCGATGTGCACCGGACCGAAGACGATCGGCAGCCCCGTGATGAGAGGCAGGAGCGCCATGCCGGCGATCGGGACGTGAACTGAAAGAATGAACGCCGTCGCTTTACGGAGATTGTCGTGGATGCGCCGGCCGAGCCGCAAGGTCGTCACGATGGCGCTGAAATCGTCGTCGAGCAGGACGATCGACGAGGCCTCGCGCGCGACATCCGTGCCGCGCCCGCCCATGGCGACGCCGATGTGAGACGCCTTGAGCGCCGGCGCATCGTTAACGCCGTCGCCGGTCATGGCGACGATTTCGCCGTCGTCTTTCAGCGCCTTGACGATGCGGAGCTTCTGTTCCGGGCGAACCCGCGCGAACACGCTCGCCCGCCGCGCCGCTTCGGCGAGCGCCTTGTCGTTCATCGCGGCGATATCGTCGCCGGTGATGAGCGTTCCGCCGTCAATGCCGGCCTTCTCGGCGATCGCGCGCGCCGTCGCCGGATAGTCGCCGGTGATCATCACGACGCGAACGCCGGCGCTTCGGCATTCGGCGACGGCGGCGGCGGCGGTCTCGCGTAACGGGTCCGCAAGGCCTGCAAGGCCGACGAATTCGAAGTCGAAGCCGCGCGGGGTCTCCGGCAATGGTCCGTCGTGGGACGCTCGCGCGAGCGCGATGACGCGAAGTCCCTCGCCGGCGAGCCGGTCGACTGCGGCGAGAATTTGAGCGCGGTCCGCAGCGCCAAGCCGGCAAAGATCAATGACGGCCTCCGGCGCGCCCTTCGTCGCGACGACGCAGCGATCCTTTTCGCGCCAGGCCTGCGTCACCGCGAGGAGGTCGGGCTGCAGACCGTAAGCGCGTTCAAGAACGCGCGCCGCGCCCGCGCCGCCGACGTCCGCAAAGAGCCGGTGAAAGGCCTTTTCCATCGGATCAAAGGGCTGAGGCGCGGAGGCAAGCGCGCCCGCCTCCGCCGCGAGGCGGAGGCTTTCCGGGAAAGCGTCAATTCCGTCCGCACGCCGCCATTGAGCGCCGGCGGACGATATGAGCGCTTCGACGCTCATGCGGTTTTCGGTGAGGGTTCCCGTCTTGTCCGTGCAAAGGACCGTCGCCGCGCCGAGAGATTCAATCGCCGCCGCCTTTCGCGTCAGAACGCGCGCGCGCGAAATCCGCCATGCGCCCATCGCCATGAAGACGGTCAGGACGACCGGAAACTCCTCGGGCAGCATCGACATGCCGAGCGCAATGCCCGCGAGAAGCGCATCGAGCCAGCCGCCGCGCAAGAACCCGTAGAGCAGGATCGCGGCGACGCTTGCGCTTACGCCAATGAGGCCGAACACGCGGACGAGGCGGCGCATTTCCGTCTGCAGGCGCGGCGGTTCAAATTCGACTTCGCGAAGCGAAGCGCCGATTTTTCCGATCTCGCTTTTCTTTCCGGTCCCTGTCACCACGGCGACGCCAGAGCCGCGCACGATCAAAGATCCCGAAAAGACGCTCTCGTTTCTTCGCCGGTCGACGGCGACCGATTCCCCGGTCAATAGGGATTCATCCGCCTGCAGATGCGTCGCCTCGATGAGATGGCCGTCGGCCGGCACGCGATCGCCCTCGCCGAGCACGATGAGATCGCCGCGCACGACATCGCGGCCGGCGATGCGTTTACGTTCGCCGCCGCGGATGACGAGCGCGCGCGGACTTGTGAGATCGCGGAGCGCCTCAAGCACGCGCTCCGTGCGCGTTTCCTGGACGACCGTGATGATGACGGAGAGGGAAGCGAAGGCGAGGAGCATCAACGCCTCCGTCCGATCGCCGAGAAGGAGGTAGATGACGCCCCCGATAATGAGGAGCGCCAGCATCGGCTCGCGAATCACTTCGAGGGCGATGCGCAGGAATGTCCGCCGACCGCGACGCGGCAATTCATTATGGCCGTCTTCCGCAAGACGGCGCGCCGCCTCGGCGTCGCTGAGGCCGGTCACCGAGGGGATTGCAGTACCGGTCGCGTCGCTCACGTCGCCCCGACCTCAGCCGACGTCATCCGCGCTTGGGCTGATGCTGGCTGATGCAATGAAATGATCCGCCGCCGGATAGAAGGCGCGAGGAATCGATGGCGTAAAAATGCGGCCGATCGACGTGCCGTTCGAGGATTTCGAGGCATTCAAGCGCGGTCTCGTCCTCGCCCGTAAGGCCGCCATAGGATGGCATCACCAGCGAATGATTTGCGATATAAAAGTTCATGTGGCTCGCCGGCGCGACTTTCCCGTCAAGCGTCACGCGCCCCGGCGAGGGGAGTTCAACGATTTCGAGCCGGCGGCCGGCCGCGTCCGTCGCGGCTTCAAGCGCCTTGCGGATCGCGGCGAACGCCTTGGCGTTCGGATCGTCCTTGCCGGTCGGCTTCATGCAGGCGACTTTGCCGGGCGCGATGAACCGCGCGAGATTGTCGACATGACCGTCGGTGTGGTCGCCTTTCATGCCCTCGTCGAGCCAGATCACTTTTTCCGCGCCAATCGCTTCTTTGAGAACGCCTTCGATATCGCGTTCGCCGAGCGTCGGATTGCGGTTCTTGTTGAGAAGGCATTGCCGCGTCGTGATGCAGGTTCCCTCGCCGTCGACCTCGAGCGCGCCGCCTTCGGCGATGAGCGCGTCGAAACGGCGCAGCCGCGCGCCGGCTATTTCCGCGACAATGCCGGCGATGCGGTCATCATCCGGCAGGCGATATTTCTCGCCCCAGCCGTTGAAACGAAAAGCGGAGGCGTTGACCCCGGCGGCGCCGTCATCGACGAAAACGGGTCCCGTGTCGCGGAGCCAGATATCGCCGATCGGCGCCTCATGAAGCCGCACCAGCGTCGGATCCGGAAGGCCAAGGCGCATCGCCTCGGCGGCGACGCGCGCCTCTTCGCCGCGCACCAGGAGTTCAACGCGCTCGCCGCGAACCCGCTCGCCCCGCTCGTCGCCAGGATCAGGAAAACAGATGGCGCCGATAAGTTCCGCGACCTCGCTTTGCGCGGGACCGAGATTGTCCTCCCAAAGCTCGGCGGCGGAAGGCCAGCCGATAAAGACCGCCTCATGCTGCGCCCATTCGGCCGGCTGGCGGCGGGGAGACTTCATCCTCAATGTCCCTGAAATCGCGACTGCCGCCGCGCGTTGATCCGGTTTTGCGACGCGGCTATATACCGGGGCGCGGTTCAATCCGCGAGATAGGATCTTCGGGGCGGGGTGAAAGTCCCCACCGGCGGTAATTCGGCCTCAAAACCGATCAGCCCGCGAGCCGAGCGACAGGTCATCAAGGCCCAATCGCAGAGCAGGATCTGGTGAAATTCCAGAGCCGACGGTCAAAGTCCGGATGGGAGAAGATCCGACAGGCGTCGCGCTTCGCGCGCGAACGCGGTTGCGCCGCCTTGCGGGCGCAGCGGCGTTCGGGCGGAGCCGCGGCAGCTGTCTGGCGCCCCGACTCTCCTGCTCGCGCAGTCGGGGCTTTATGAAGATTGGCGTTTCCAGTTTGGCGCTGGTCCTGGCGCTTGGTCCGCTGGGCCTTGAGGCGGCGCGCGCGCAGTCCGCCGAACTGATTGACGAGATCGTCGTCGTCGCTGACCCGCTTGAGTTCCTCGACCTCGACAGCAGCCCGTCGGTTTACGGCCTTGACCTTTCCTACGCGCAAACGCCGCGCGCCATTTCGGCGATCAGCGACGAGACCATCGCGCGCTTTCGCATCGAAACCGTCGACGATCTCGCCGCCGTCGCGCCGGGCACATTTACGGGAAGCTTTTTCGGGGTTCCGGGAAGCGTGACGCTGCGCGGCAATCGCGCCGACAGTTACTTCCGCGGCTACAAGCGCGTCGAGAACCCCGGCACGTTCCCGACGCCGATCGGCGCCAGCGAGCGCATTGAAGTCGTCAGAGGCCCGACGCCGGCGATCTACGGCGCCGGACGCGTCGGCGGATTCGTCAATGTGACGCCGCTGACCGCTTTGACTCAAAAGCGGATCGGCGAGCGCGGCCGTCTCTTCGAGATCGGCGCCGCCGTCGGGTCCTACGAAAAGCGGATTGCGCACGGATCGGCGGGCGCCGCGTTCGACCTTGGCGGTCATGACGCCGGCGTTTACG